>CAZDCN010000103.1:0-934 GCA_964503945.1 uncultured Caldilineales bacterium | reverse complement strand
GTCGTAATTCCCCGCGCCGATGATGAACGTGTACGCGCCCGCGTCATCGGTGCGCTGGGTGAAGGTGTAGCCGTTGCGGGTGATGCTCACCTTGGCGTTGGCGATGGGATCGCCCGTGCTCGCGTCGGTGACGGTTCCGCTGATGGTCCCCGCGTTCATCGCCATCTCCACCGCGGCCAGCAGGTCGATGCGGCCCCAGCCGAAGGTGCTGTTGGGGATTTCGGAGCCGGACACGCCGCCGCAGGTCTGGCTGCTGGTCAATTTCACCGCGGTGGCCCGGAAAATCTCTTCGATCATGTCCACCTGCCCGATGAGATCGGGCTCCGCGGAAAGCAGCACCGCCACCGCGCCCGTGACGTGGGGCGCGGCCATCGAGGTGCCGGAGTAGATGGCGTAGCTGTTGGTGGGCACCGAGGATCCGATGTTCACGCCCGGCGCGCTGACTTCGGGCCCCGGCCGGCCGGTGAAGGGATTGGGGCCGCGGCTGCTGAAGCTGGCGATGTTGTCGCTGGAATCGGTCGCGCCTACGTTATAGGAGGGAACGTTATCGCCCGGCGAGCCCAGGGTGCCGCATTCGCTGCCCTCATTGCCCGCGGAGAAGACGGGCACGATGCCTGCGGCGCGCCACGATTCCACGGCATCCAGGTAGTAGGTGCGGCCGCCGGGACCGCCCCAGGAGTTGTTCACCACCTGCGGGCGTTTGGAGGAGTCGGGATTGTTGCCGTTGAGATCGGTGGGGGCCAGCATCCACTGCATGGCCTGCATCAGGGTCTCGCTATCGGGACAGCACCCCGCTGCGTGAATCCATTTGGCTCCCGGGGCCACGCCGATGTCGCCATAAAAGGGATCGCCCGAATCGCCTCCCGCGGCGGTGCCCGTGGTGTGGGTGCCATGCCCATTGTTATCACAGGGAACGGTCCCGCCATTGTTGCAA
>CAZDCN010000102.1:0-6895 GCA_964503945.1 uncultured Caldilineales bacterium | reverse complement strand
AACCTGGTGGGAGCCGAGGGCGCCCGCTTTCCCAAACAACCCGCGGCCACCGACCTGCTTCAGGACCAGCTTTGGTCTGAGGCGGAGAAGATCGGCCTGGGCGGCGTGTTCATCGACGAGACAGGCCCGGCCGTGGAGGACGCCCATACCATCTTCCTGAAGCAGGGGGTGCCTTCGGTCGCTATCCTCCAGCCCGATGATCCCTATTTTCGCACCACGAAGGACGTCTGCAAACGTCTAGACGCCGCCACGCTCCAGTCCGCGGGCGCGTTGCTGGAATTCTATCTGGAAAGCGGGCGGTTCCTCGACGTTGTTCCGTCACTCAAGTAATATGACCCGGCAACCGATTCAACTGCAACCAGTCATCGAACGCGGGCTGCTGGTGGGGGTGGCCTTCAAAGGTCAGCCCGCGCTTTTCTCCCTGGAAGACAGCCTGGATGAGCTGGAGCGGCTGGCCGAGACCGCGGGCGTGACCGTGGTCGGGCGCTTGACCCAAACCCTGGACCGGCCTCATCCAGCCACGCTCATCGGCAAGGGCAAGCTGGAGGAGTTGGTGCAGCGGGTGAAGGCCGAGGATATCCAGGTGGTCATTTTCGACGAAGAGCTCAGCCCCCGCCAGCAACGGGAAATCGAAAAAGCCATTGACAACGACAATGTCAAGGTGCTCGATCGCACCGCGCTCATCCTCGACATCTTCGCTCAGCACGCGCACACTAGAGAGGGCGCGTTGCAGGTGGAGCTGGCTCAATATGAGTACAGGCTCCCCCGACTGACCCGGGCCTGGACGCACTTGGCCCGGCAAGCGGGAGGCCGCGCAGGCGGCGCCACCGGCGGCGTTGGCGTGCGCGGGCCGGGCGAGACCCAGCTCGAGATCGACCGCCGGGAGATCGGGCGAAAGATCGTCCAGCTCAAGCGTGAGTTGGAGGAGGTGCGAGCCCATCGCGAGCGCTATCGGGCACGACGCCGCGAATCCCATCTCCCTCTGGTCGCGCTGGTGGGCTATACCAACGCTGGCAAATCCACCCTGATCAACGCACTCACTCCCGCTCAGGTTCGGGCCGAGGATAGACTTTTCGCTACTCTGGATCCCACCACCCGCAAGATGGCCTTGCCGTCGGGCCGGGAAGCGCTGATCACAGACACAGTAGGCTTTATCCAGAAGCTGCCCACCGACCTGGTGGCGGCATTTCGGGCCACGCTCGAAGAAATCCTGGAAGCGGATCTCATCTTGCACGTGGTGGACGCCTCTCATCCCAATGCGTTGGAGCAGGCTCTAACAGTGGAGGAGGTGTTGGACGACCTGGGAGCGGCCCACATTCCTGTGCTTGTGGCCTTCAACAAGATCGATCTGCTCCCCAACCGCGAACTCCCCCCTGAATTGAGCGAGGACTATCCCGACGCTATCCCCATCTCCGCACTCAAGGGCCTGGGCCTGGACGCGCTGCTGGCCCGCATCGAAGCTGAGCTCATCGCCCGTATGACGCCTATTCATGTTTTCATTCCTTACGAACACGGCGAGTTTGTAGATATGTTCCACACCTATGGGGTCGTTGAGGAGATTGAGCACTTGCCCGACGGGGTCCGCATTCGCGGGCGGCTTCCGGCAACCCTGGTCGGACGATTTGAGCCCTATGAGACAGAACTTGAAGACCGTGGATGACGCATCCGAGAAATTCCTTGATCGCCATGACGCCTGCACGAAACCCTCACGATCAACCCCCAGACTGGGTGGCTGACGCCATCTTTTATCAGATATTTCCCGACCGTTTCGCTCGCAGCGAACCGGTCCCGAAACCGGCCAACCTACAAAAATGGGGCAGTCAGCCCACGACGCATGGTTTCCAAGGCGGCGATTTGTTGGGCGTTGTTGAGCACCTTGACCATCTGGAGGAGCTGGGGGTCAACGCCATCTACCTGAACCCCATCTTCATGTCGGCCAGCAACCATCGGTATCACACCTACGACTACTATCGGGTGGACCCGCTGCTGGGGGGAAATGAGGCGCTGAGGGAACTGCTAGATGAGGCACACACCCGCGGCATTCGCGTCGTTCTGGACGGCGTGTTCAATCACGCCAGCCGCGGGTTCTGGGCCTTTCATCATATCATGGAATGCGGGCCCGAATCCCCCTATATCGACTGGTTCGACATCTATGGCTTCCCCCTACACGCCTACGAAAGCAAGGCAAAGCCCAACTACGCGGCCTGGTGGGGATTGCCCGCCCTGCCAAAATTTAACATAAACAATAGAGAGGTTTGGGAGTATCTGCTCGGGGTGGGGGAGCACTGGGTTCGATTCGGCATTGATGGCTGGCGATTGGATGTTCCAGAAGAGATATCCGTGGAGGGATTTTGGGAGGCTTTTCGTGAGCGGGTGAAGAACGTGAATCCTGAAATCTATTTGGTAGGGGAGATATGGCGATTGGCTCCGGAATGGGTTGCCGGGGACAGATTTGATGGACTCATGAATTATCCCATCGCCTTGACCGCCCTCAATTTCTTCGCAGCCCAAACCCTACGTCTGGAATTCAACAGCAGCCATTTCCCATTGGCTCCATTAACGGCCTCGGGCGCTTTACATAAGCTCAGTCAGGTGTTTTCCACCTATCCGCTTTCCGTCCAACGCGCCCATCTCAACATCCTCGACACCCACGACACGCCCCGTTTTGTCACTGCCGCAGGCGGTGATTTCTCCGCTTTGCATCTAGCCATTCTCATGCAGATGACGCTGCCGGGCGCGCCAAGCATCTACTACGGCACGGAGATCGGCCTGGAAGGGGGACGGGACCCAGACTGTCGTCGGGCGTTTCCTTGGGACTCGCGGCGCTGGCGGCTTGACACCTTGGAATGGACGAAGGCAGCCGTGCAGTTGCGACGAGAGCATCGCGCCCTGCGCCGCGGACGCTTCACGCCCGTCCATGGCGAGGACGATGTTCTGGCTTATTTGCTGGCGGACGAGAGCGAAACCTTGCTGGTAGTTTTCAATGCGGCGCAGGCGTCAACGATTTCCAACATCCAGCTTCCAGAGGAGACAGTGAGCGCCGTGAGTGGGGTGGTGGATTTATGGCAAGTTAACATAAGCAAGGAGTCTGGGCCAGTAGAGGTGGCAGGCGGAAATGGAACGCCCGTGCTCCTACGCATACCGTTGGGGGCGCGCAGCGCCCGCGTGCTGAACCTTAGCTAATGCCAGCAGTCATGTTGAACAGGGAGTAGGTTTTCTCACTTGTGAGGAGCATTTGTATTATGTCAAATCAAATAAAGCACATTGGGCGACCTTCACCAAGTGATCACTAGGTATATTATGTTCAGGAAATGTTGAATTGATGGTTTTCTGCTAGACATAACGGAAAAATCTGCGATGCGCTTGTGGGAAAACTGTGGGATATTGTGGGATATTGTGGGATAATTCAGAAGAAATTACATCTGTGCGCCACATCAGGTTTGCGGTGTTCATGGTTGCCTGCTAAAATCCAACAGTTTCTTCACATCAACCATAAGTTTTACATAATTACAAACTTCCCCTGTCAAGAATTCATGTCCGATTCACAATCTGAAGCCACCATCGTGTTTCTCCCCTCAGGGCGTCGTGGGAAATTCCCTCACGGCGCCACAATTCTCGACGCTGCTCGCGCCCTGGGTGAGCCTATCGAAAGCATCTGCGGCGGCCATCTTGCATGCGGGAAATGCCAGGTCCGCATCGAATCGGGGAATTTTCCTAAATTTGGATTGCAATCTTCGCCTGACCACGCCTCTCCTCCCAGCGATGAAGAGTTCCACTGGCTCCCTGCCCCTGCCCCACTGCGTCTGGCCTGTAATGCTCGCATCCTTGGCGATCTCGTTGTCTTCGTGCCAGAACACGCCCGCATTCACCAGCAAACCATTCGCAAAGATGCCGGGGAGCTGGCCGTTGAAGTTATTCCCAATATCCGGCAAGTTTATGTTGAGTTAACGCCCCCTACCCTCCAGGACCGCCTCAGTGACTGGGAGCGGCTGGCTCAGGGGCTGGCTGAGCAGTGGGGTTTGGAGGGATTGACTATCGCCTACCCTGCGTTGCTTCGGTTGCAAGACGCGTTGCGTGTAGGTAAATGGCGAGTTACGGTTGTGATTTGGGCGGAAAGCCTAGTTGTCGAGGTGCGCCCGGGATATGAGGAGGGCATTTGGGGGCTTGCTGTGGATGTGGGCAGCACGACCATGGCCGCTTATCTGAGCGATTTGCAGACGGGCGAATTGCTGGCCACCCACGCCGTGATGAACCCTCAGGTCACGTTTGGCGAAGACTTGATGAGCCGCATCAGCTATGCCGCCCAGAACGAGGACGGCCTGAAGAAGCTGCATCGAGCCGTTGTGGGTGCGTTCAATCGTCTGGCTGGGGAAGTCGCCCGGAAAGCAGGCATCCGCCAACAAAACATCCATGAAGCCGTGGTGGTGGGAAACACGACGATGGTTGCTCTCTTTCTGGGACTTGACCCGGCTCCCCTGGGCGAGGCGCCCTTTTCTCTGGCCTATCGAGATGCTATGGATTGGCGAGCCGCTGAGCTCAAGCTGCGCCTGCACCCTGCGGCCAATGTGCACATCCTGCCCGCCATCGCTGGCCATGTGGGCGCGGACAATGTCGCCGTCCTTTTGGCTGAGGAGCCTGAGGCCCTGCCCGAGCCCGCATTGATCATTGATGTGGGAACCAACGCCGAGATTGACCTGTGGGATGGCAAAAGGCTTTACGCTGCCTCCTCCCCCACTGGCCCAGCCTTCGAGGGAGCCCAGATCGCATTCGGAATGCGGGCAGCGCCAGGAGCCATCGAGCGGGTGCGTATCGATCGGGAAACACTGAGCGTGCGATACAAGGTCATCGGCGAAGAGCGCTGGAGCGACCAATGGACGACTGACCAGCCGCCTGCGGTTGCGCCCAGCGGTATTTGCGGCTCTGGGATAATCGAGGCTGTCTCTGAGCTCTTCATGGTCGGGTTGATCCTCCCCGACGGACGATTCGATCCGGACAGACCCTGCGACCGTCTGCGCTGGCAAGGCAAAAGGGGGGCGTTCGTGTTGGCCCGGGCAGAGGAAACCGCCATGGGGCGCGAGATTTTGGTTACCAGCGAGGATGTGCGAGCCATCCAGTTGGCCAAGGCCGCGCTTTATGCTGGATGCAAAATCCTCATGCATGAGGCTGGGATCGAGCGAGTCCATCGGATTGTGTTGGCCGGAGCGTTTGGCAGCTACATCTCTCCTTTCCACGCGCTGGCCCTGGGCCTTATTCCCGATGCGCCGCCGGATAAAGTCATCGCAGTGGGCAATGCAGCGGGGGATGGGGCTCGCATCGCCCTGCTCAATCGAGAGAAGCGCGCCGAGGCCCGACGCATCGCCCGTTCGGTTCGTTATGTCGAGACAGCTTCCCACCCAGCCTTCCAAACGGAGTTCGTCAAGGCCATCCACTTCCCCCACCAGGAAGACCCCTTCCCCCACATCGCCGACTTGCTCCCTGCCAGAAAACGCGCTCCGCGTGGGCGTACCCGCCGTCGCACACGGAGGATGAAGTGACAGTCAGGCGGCCGTGGTCTCCTGCGGGGCGCGCTTCTCCCCCGCCATCATCAGGCCGAGCTCCTCGATGGTCACGCTTTCCGCCTGCGCGAAGATGACGCGAGTCTGCTCCAACCTATGTTATAATGCCTTTGCCAATGATGGAATGCAACTTAATTTTCATAATGAGAGGTCTATGAGCGACAACGAAGAAATCATCCTTCACGATCTGAATAATGAGGAGCTTTTTGAACTCATGCAGGACGATCTTTATGACGGCTATGCCGAGGAGATCGTCGAAGAAGTGCATGAAGCCCTGAGTCGCGGCCTCACTCCCTACGATATCCTGACCCAAGGCTTGGTGGCGGGGATGGACATTGTTGGCGAGGATTTCCGCGACGGGATCCTGTTCGTGCCCGAAGTGTTGATGGCGGCAAAAGCCATGAAGGCCGGCATGCAGGTGCTGCGTCCGCTTTTAGTGGAAACCGGAGCGCCCCGATTGGGCACCGCGGTCATTGGCACGGTGAAAGGGGACATTCACGACATTGGCCAGAACCTGGTAAGCATGATGTGGGAAGGCGCAGGTCTGGAGGTCCACAACATCGGCATCAACAATTCGGTGGAAGATTACCTGGAGGCCATCGAAAAATACCATGCCGACGTGCTGGGTATGAGCGCCCTTCTTACCACTACCATGCCGTATATGAAGGTTGTCATTGATACGCTAAAGGAGTTAGGCAAACGGGATGAAGTTATTGTGCTGGTTGGCGGCGCCCCGCTGAGTTCGGCCTTTGCCGAAGAGATTGAAGCGGATGCCTATTGCGCTGATGCCAGTGAAGCTGTAGTGAGGGTCAAGGAATTTTTGCGGATACGAAAAGGCGTGGGTTAATTACGTTTGAATCAGGCCGCAGTGGAAAGGTGGGAGCAGTTGATCAAGCAGTTGCTATACGCGTCCAACATGACCGGAAACCTTGCCTAAAGTCTTGATTTACGCTATCATTTTTGCAATCGACCTGGTTCGAAGATGACCAACATGAACAATGCCTTCTTTGCTTTACATACTACTATTGCATCCGCAATTCACTTACTCAGGCCAGTAGCGACGCACTAAGCGCCGTCTCCTGGCCTTTCTTTTTTCAAAAAACAAAATACAGGAGCTAAAACCATGCCACGCAAACTCACCGAATTGAAACGCCCTGTCCCCAGCGATCTCGACATCGCTCAATCCATCGAACCCCTTCCCATTACTCAAATTGCAGAAGAGGCGGGCATTCTGCCGGAAGAGCTGATTCAGTACGGCAACACCAAGGCCAAGGTCAAGCTGGAGGTGCGCGATCGCCTGGCCGACCGCCCCAACGGCAAATACATCCTGGTCACGGCCA
>CAZDCN010000101.1:0-6962 GCA_964503945.1 uncultured Caldilineales bacterium | reverse complement strand
GGCAGCACCTGGGCCGCCTACATCGCGTCCTACACCCATCCCTGGTACACCGGCACTTTGGGCTGGCGCTTCCTCTTCGGCTGGATCATGCTGGCCGGCTATGCGTTGCTGGTGGCCGATTTGCTGACCGCGGGCAAGCGGGCCGAAGCTCCCCAAACCGCAGCTCAACCTGCAATCGCTGGCGCAGGAGGTGGCCATGATTAGTCAGAATGACGTGGTCCAGGCCGTGGGCGTGATTATCGTCTTCGGCTTCATGTTCGTCTTCTTCGCCGGGCTGTACGCGGGCTTTTACACGGCTTCCAAGATGTTCGAAAAGGCCTGGCTGGCCTGGATCGGCTACGCGTTCGCCATTGGACAATTCGCGGCGGCCATGGTCATGGTCTCCACCGGTTTCCTGGACCCCTTCTGGGTGAAACTGGTGATCTTCGCCGCCCTGTCCTATCTGGTCATCCCGCCCATCATGTGGCGGATTGTCCTGGCGTTCCATCATTATCACCAGGAGGAAGGGGAGGACGCCTACGCCCATCCCGCTTCCTTCGGTCCTTTGAATTAGGAGGAGAGCATGGCTCAGATCGCACGCGTCGAAGTCTATGTGGATGGTTCCACCGAACCCATGCAGATCATCACCCAGGCTCCCTTTGAAGTGAGTTTGAATCCTGCCGACTTTGAAGAGGGGGAACATTCCATGCGGGTGGTGGTCGATTACGATAATGGCGAAACCTACGATCAGTTTTATCTGTTCACCATCACCCACGACAACAAGCTTGCCGTCGCTCACATCAACCAGGCCCCCATCCACAGCCCTGTGCGGGTGGACCTCATCGATCCCATGGAACAGGAGGGAATGCCCCCGCCTGGCATGGTCACCCAGGTCATCTTGCCGGTGACGCTCTTCCTGCTCATCGTGCTGGTGGCCGGTTGGTTCTCCCTGCGAGGCGACAGCCCCGTCAGCGACATGGTGACCAATATCGAGCCCATCGCCGAGGCGTCGCAACCTCAAGCCCCGGCCGGCGGGCCGGCGGATGGCGCCGCGCTCTACACCGAGCATTGCGCAGCCTGCCACGGGCCCAACGGCGAAGGCCAGGGCGACATCTTCCCCGCCCTGGCGGGCAATCCCAATCTGGCCGACAAGGACCTGGTGCTGGACACCGTGATCCACGGGCGTCAGGGCACAGCCATGCCCGCCTGGGGCGAACAGATGACCGATGACCAGATCGCCGCGGTCATCAACTATGTCCTGTCCGCCTGGGACAATGATTTCGGCTCCGTCACCCCGGAGGATGTGGCCGCGAAACGATAGCCCATTCCTCCACAAACTTTACGCGCCCCGCGGGATTGCGCCTGCGGGGCGTTGCGCGTGTTAGTTTCGTGGTGTGCGAAAAGACTTTCAAGGTCTGGCAGACCTGGAAAGTCTGCGGAGAGGGCGACGCCACGAGCGACGGCGCGCCAATGCTCATGAAATCCTTCGGTGCGACGACAAACGCGGGATGATGCTGTGAGGCTCGCGGCTTCTGAGACCTCCGAGGTCTTCGCGGGCCGCCGTGGATGGCAATGGAGATGATTGCGCAGGTTTGAAGTCTAAGGCTGACTGGCTGACAACATGGGGAGCGCCTCCTTTTTATGGCATTTGACAAAAAAGGATGACTATGCTAGCTTTTCAAAAAGCCATTTTGCATCATTTTCAGGCATCAGGGAGGCCGCATACGCGCAAAGCCATCGCGTTCGCGCTCCCCCGCACCGTGAGGGAGAAGGCATTTTGTTGCGAAAGAGGCATCCGTCGCGTCGCCGCACAAGGGTTCAGTGGTGGCTGAACCTGCTCCTGATCGCGGGGCTGATGCTAGGGCATGGGGCGCCGGCGTTGGCGCAGAGGGGAGCAATAACTCCTGCAGGGACGCCATCCGGTATCGAGACTTCACGGAACCCCCTTCTTCCCCATGTGACGCTGCGGCTGGAGGCGACGCCGCGCACTCTGACCGCGGGGGAACAAACCATCCTGCGCATCACTCTGCGTAATCACAGCGATTTTGCGGCAAAAGGGCTGCGCGCGGAAAGCATCCTGCCCGAGACGCTGACCCTGCCTACGGCGCCGCCCCCTTTTCAATTTGACGAGCGTCGGCGTTTGCTAAGCTGGGAGGGGACGCTAGCCGGGGAGGAGAGCTTGGCGCTCAATCTGCCGGTGCGAGTGCGGGATTTTGCTGAGAGGGGCGTGGTGCGGGTGAGTTTCGATGTGCGGGCGACTCGGAAGGCCATCCAACATCGCGGTGCGGCGTGGGAGGATGCCATCATCGCCCATGCCGAAGTCGAACTATTGGACGTTGCCTACACGCCTGTGACGGTGTTGACCACGGACGACGGCAACGATTTCGTGCCCGAGGTGATGCCCAGCATCCGCGGGGTCCAGACCGATCTGTTCACGGGCGCGGCCAGCATCCGCTACGACCTGATCGTTCCGCCCGGAGCGGGGGGATTGACGCCCCAACTGGCGTTGCAGTTCAACAGCAAAAGCAGACAGGAGGACCCGGGGAACAGCTCGGTGGCGGGGGCGGGATGGAAGTTGACCTCCGATAGCTTCCGCTACTACACGCCCTACCAAGCGGGTTCCCCGGGACCCACGTGGCGCATTGAGGGCGTTGCGTTCAGCGAAGAAGGCTTTGGCGGCGACGCGCCTTTCTTTGTGGAAGCGCCGAGCTGGCGCATTCACGGCAACGACGCATACAGCCCCGACGGTCTGCGCTATCACTTCGAACCGGCGTTGTATGATTGGTGGTGCAACGAGGATAACAACAACACCTTTGCTCAAAGGGTGGACAAGTGGGTGCTGGCGTATATCGAGGATCGAAAGGGGAACCGGGTCGAGTATGTGTACGACACGCCCCTGCCGGTGGATCCCCTCGATGTAAACGCGCATCCGGGCAATTATGGCGACCGCATCCGGGACATTGATCTGATGACACCCTGTTCCAACGGCGGTGCGGGGGGCGGCGAGATCATCCACTATCTTTCGCAAATCAACCTGACGCAAATTCGCTACAACAACGGACAAACGGTCATCGAGTTCGAGTATGGCCCTCGCGACGATGCACCCATCCTGCCGAGCAAGCCGCTGGATGACAACACCACGTGGTATTTCTTCACGACGCGGCTTCTGCAGGGGGTGAAGGTGCGGCATGGAGGGGAATTGGTGGCGGCGTACAGGCTGGATTACGATTATTTCGATGCACCGGAGCCGCGTGACCGCCGCTATGCGCTGAAGTCGATTCAGCGATGCCGCGATGAGGGGTTGACGGAATGTCTGCCTGCGACCACCTTCGCCAACGAAAGCGGCGCCGGGCATGCTCTGCAACAGATGGACAATGGCTATGGGGGGCAGATAGGATTCAAGTATCATGGGGACGGCGCGGTTGCATCCCGCATCATCACCGACACGGTGTTGGGGCAGACCGAGGCGTGGGGCTATCAGTATGAGAACGTCTACACCGAAGACGGGGAAATTGTGGGTTATGGTCAGGTGACGGAGACCCTGCCTGTGAGCCTGGGGACGGATGCGATCCGCTATTATGAATTTGAGAATGGCAGCGGATTGGACAGGGGACGGCGGGGCAAGCAGACGGCGTTGGAGATGCGAGAGGGGGGCGCGTTACGACAAAAGACCTTGTGGCAATGGACGACCTTTATAGATGGGGTGTACGGAGGCGGACATTTCATCGGGTTGACCCAGCGCACAGTGAGCATTTATGACAAAGATGGAGGGAATCCGGTTTCGCAGACCACGGCCTATGAATACAATTTGGGCCAGCAAGGGGGAAAGCAATATGGCAACGCAACCGATGAGAAGGCGTACGACAGGGATGGCGCGCTCTATCGTCACACGCGGCGGGAATTCTATCCCCAGGATGATGCGGCCAATCATCGCTACATCGTGAACAAGCCCGCGGAAGCGAGGGTGCTGGATGGCGGCGGCGCATGTTGGGCTCAGACCCGCTGGCTGTATGACGGGGCCAGCGGTTACGCCAGCTACGCCACGCCTCCCACCGATGGCTATCTCCACGAAGTGTGGCGGGCCGGTCATGGCTATGCCGCGGGCCAGGGATGCGATGCGGGATGGGTGCGGGAACGGTTCCTGAGCTACGATAGTTATGGCAATCTGGAGAGGGAAACCGCGGCCTATGGTGCGGAGACTGCCACGAGCTATGACGCGATCTTCCATGCCTATCCCATCAGCGTCACGGTGACGCCGGGCCCGGGAGGCGGGGCGACGTTGACAACGGCTTACCGTTACTACGGGATCAATGCGGCGCCCGGAGGAAGCGGCCTGACCGGACAGCTGCAGGAGGTGGAGGACGCCAACGGCGCGGTCACCCGCATCAGCTACGATGAATGGGGCCGTCCCATCGCATTGCGTCGACCCGGTGCCGAATTTTCCCATCCCGCCACCGAGACCTATGCTTACGACGATGGGACGCCCTTTCGGGTAGAGCATGGCCTGCGGGATGACGCCAACGGCGACGCCAGCGGCAACGCCACCTATCTGCTGGATTGGACGTATTACGACGGGCTGGGGCGGGTGATTCAAACCCGCCGGGAGGGGGATGCGGCCGATGAACGCATCGTGACATGGCAACGATACAATGCGTTGGATCAGGTGACCGCGGTGAGCGTTCCCTACACCATGACCGTCAGCAACGACGACTATCTGCCGCCGGACGGGTCTCAGCCCGCCACCGTGACCGATTACGACAGCCTGGGGCGGCCCATCGTCGTCACCCAGCCCAACGGCATGCAGACGCGCACATTCTACCACGGCCTGCAAACCGCGGTCATCGATGAAAATCGCCACCAAACCATGACCGAACGGGATGTGTGGGGGCGGCTGGTGAGTGCGAAACAATACACGATCACGCTGCCCGAGGGGTACGCGGACGCGGATTGGGACGCCGAGGTCTACGCCCAGAGCTGGTATGAATATGATGTGTTGGACCATCTCACCCTGGCCCGGGCGCCCCGGGAGACCTCCCCGGCCATCACGATGCGTTATGACGCCCTGGGGCGCAAGCGCGGCATGGACGATCCAGATATGGGCGCGTGGACCTACGCTTATGACGAAAGCGGCGCGCTTATTCGCCAGACCGACGCCCGCGGGCAGACCATTTGCTTCTACTACGACGGCCATAACCGGCTGGCGGGCAAGCATTATCGGCAGGACGCGCAGTGTCCAGAGACCATGCCGGACCCGGTCGATGTGGGCTATGCTTACGATGAGGTTGCGGATGGCAATGCGGGCCTGGGGCAGCGCACGGGCATGACGGATGGGTCGGGCAGTACAGCGTGGATGTATGACGCCCGCGGGCGGGTCATCACCGAGACCAAAACCATCGACGGCGTTGAGTACGTCACCGGCTACGGGTACGATTCCGCGGACCGGGTGCGGCGCATGACCTATCCCGACCCTGGGGCGGAGCCCCTGACCATCACCTACAACGCCCGCGGGTTGCTGGACGCCCTCCAGGGGGAGGCGACCTATCTCGCCAGCTCCGCCTACGACCCTGCGGGCCGGGTGCGGGCCCGGGCGTTGGGGCTAGGCGTGACCACCACCTACGACTACTATCCCTGGGATGCGCCGCAATTGGGGCGGCTGCAACGCATCCACGCGCCCGGCTGGCAGGACCTGCGGTATGATTACGATGCCGTGGGCAACGTGCTCCGCATCGAAGACTGGATGGCGGGCAGTCCCCAGCGGCAGGATTTCAGCTATGACGAGCTCGATCGTTTGACCAGCGCCGGGGTGACGGGGGGCGGGGAAGGCGCGTACAGCGAGGCTTACGAATACTATCGGGGCGGCGGGTTGAAGCGCAAAGGCGCGCCGGGCGATCCCCAAGACGGCGCCTACAGCTACGATGCGGACCATCCCCATGCAGTGGCCAGTTATCGGGACGAACGCTACTGCTACGACGCCAACGGCAACGCGACCACGCGGCTGGCCGGGGGCGAGCTTTTCACCCTCCGTTATGATGCAGAAAATCGATTGACGCAGGTGGCGCGGGTGGAGACCTTGCCCGCGACCATCGCCCAGAGCGGAACGGATGTGGCGTTGGACTGGCCCGCGGTGGCGGGCGCGAGCGAGTATGAGGTGTGGCGCAGCGCGTCCTCCTACTTCAGTCCTGGCGACGGGGACAGCCAGCAGATTGCGGTGACCTCGGCCACCCACTACACAGACCCCGGCAAAATCGGCGATCCGACTGCGAACTGGTATTATCAGATCGTGGCCACGGATGGCCGTTGTCCGGTGGGGGTGAGCCAGCGGCTGGGGGAATTCGATTTTGGTCTGGTGGCGGGCTCCGGCCTGCTGACGGTGCGCCGGGGGCTTTCCTACCTTCCGCCCAGGCCCCGTTCCCTGGCGCCCGTGGTTCTGAGCTCCACGCCCATGGCCCAATACGTCTACGACGGCGACGGCAACCGCGTCAAAGCCGTCGTCGATGGCGAAACCACCCACTATCCCGGCCGTCATTACGAAGCGACCCTGGGTTCTGGTCACACCAGCTACTACTTTGCGGGCGATGCGCTCATGGCCTTCCGGCGGGAGGGGTATGCGCGCAACAACGGTCTGCGTTATGTGTTCCGCGACCATTTGGGGTCCACTGCGGTCATCGTCAACGGCGGCGGGACGAAGCTGTGGGAAGACAGGTACAAAGCCTTTGGGGAGTTTCGCTGGACATGGGTGGGGGGAGATGGCAACATACCGGTGCAGACGGCCTATCGCTACACGGGCCAGCGTTACGATGACGCCATCGCTTTGTACTTTTACCACGCCCGATATTACGACCCTGCGCTTGGCCGCTTCATCCAGCCGGACACCATCGTCCCCGCCCCCGGCGACCCCCAGAGCCTGAACCGGTACAGCTATACCCGCAACAATCCGGTGCGGTATACGGACCCGAGCGGGCATTGTGTGTTCGGATTGGACA
>CAZDCN010000100.1:0-6965 GCA_964503945.1 uncultured Caldilineales bacterium | reverse complement strand
TGATGTCCGTTCGTCAAGCGTAAAACGTCAAACGTCATGACTTGGCATGCGCAGGCTCCACCTCATCTGAAATCTGACGTTTGACGCATGACGTTTGACGCCGCTTTGCGGAGGGCGACATGGTTTCTATGCCTCTTTCTATGGCCTCTCCTGCGCATACCTAAGCAGTTACTCCATCTTCCCTGTTCTATTCCCTACCTTATTTTGCCCTGATAGTGGTCTTGACAATGGGGGACCACTTAACTTTAAAGGGGTTTGTGGGAAGGGATGGTCGCAGGCACATGCCCGACGCGGACATAAAAGACGCTTTTGGCATCACACTACATCCACCTTTACCAGCACGCCCGCCCGAATCAGTTCCTGGAAATGCTCGCGCACCCGGCCCGGTAAAGGCCCGCCGCGGATGAGCACGCCCATTTCCATGTTCAGGTGCATGGCGTAATCGGTGAGGTTGGCGCTGGAGATGAAGAGATGGTCGGCGTCGGCCACGGCGATTTTGGCATGGAGGGAGCCTGGCTTTCCGTTGGGGCCGAGGGAGCGCTGGTCGCGTGGCCAGACGTAGACGCGAGCCCGCCGCCCCACCTGGCCCAAGGCGGCCAGGGTGTCGTAGCCCAAGCGCCCGTCGCTGGGCTCGGGCGCTTCCAGGCAGATGCGCACCTGCACGCCGCGATCCTGGACTGCGGTGAGAGCCTGCATGATGGCCTGGGCCTTGTACACAGCGAAGCTGACAATGAGCAGGCTCTTCCTGGCCGCGTGGATGACGTCCAGCAAGGCTTCTTCAGTGCGGCGTAGAGGGATGGAGTGGGTTTCAGGTCCGGTCCACACCAGCTTGACCTGAACCTCCTTCCGAACTCGGCGCGCGGTGCGCAGCGCCGTGCGAAGAAGGAGGAGCACGGTTGCAGAAGGAAGTGCGGGCGAGTTGCGTTGCCAGGTGTCGAGAAACTGGACCGCGGCCAGGTGAAAGGGCTGAAGGGGAACTGACTGCAGGATACGGGACCGCGCCTGAGGGGACAAAGGCGCGGGCTCCTCCGCAATGGCCCGGATCAAAGCTTCCATCTGGGCGGGAGGCAGGGTCAGGGCCAATTCCACAGCCGCATCAAGAAGGGGATCGGAAGGCGTCATGAGGCGGGTGGGGAGAGAAAGAAGGCCAGATTCTGATGGGCGATGGTGGCGACCAGCACGGAGCGGTCGAGATAGCGGTTCCCCTGCTCGCAGGAGGTCTCGGGCGCGAACATGCAAGCGTGGCAGGCCGCAGCGTGCAGGGTGATACCGTCGGTGCTGGGGCCATGTTCAGCGCAAAGGGGGTCGGATGCGCACAACCCGGCGTCGGTCAGGGCCTTGCGCAGATGCTGGCCCAGGATGTCGGGCTCGCCCTGGCTCACCAGCCCACCCAACGTGCCCTCGCTATCGGGCGCGGCGGTGTAGATGAGCAGCCCTGCCATGGGCTCGGGAAAATCAGGGTCTTCGCCCGGGTTGCGGGAGTAAATGCGTTCTCGCACGCTGGCCGCGACATAGCCCGCCTCCAGAGCCAGTTGACGCATGAGGATATGGGAGAAAGCATGGATGAGCACGTAGCGCAGGCCGGGATAATTCGCATCGGGCTCCTTGATGTAGCGGGCGATGCGCCAGGCCACATGCGACTCGAAAAAGGCATTGTCCCATTGCCCCACGGCCTGGCGGCTGAGCCAGCGCTGGATGGCATCCTCGCGAAATTGCAGGAAAATGCCCTCCCCCCGCACTTCGGAGCCAGGGGCCCAGGTAGGGGATGCGCGCGTCAGTTTCATCCGTCGTTGCTGCGCCTCAAGCTCATCCAGCACGTCGCCCGGCGGGTCCAGACGGGTGAAGCCGATCATGGCCCGCACCTCTCGCAGGCGCTCCACCAGCACCACGCGCTCCAAAACGTCCTCGAAGCCCGCGGGCACAGAGACTTCCCGCAATTTCAGGTCCGAGGTTTCGGGCGCAGAGGAGGGATGGGTGAAAAGCTCCCACTCGGGGGTTTTGAGGTCGGGTGTGGGCAAGTCCTCGCCCTGGGCGTCCCGCTCCCGCTTCTGCTGAACGGCATCCCAGATGGCGTCATCATCGAAAGCGGCAAGATCACCCAGTCGCCCGGTCGTTCGCATAAAGGTGATGATTTCTCGGGAGGTAGCGTGGCGGAGGTCATCCCAATGGTCGATGACGAGTTGATGGAGCTGGGAGACGCCCGCAGGGATGGCCAGGGTGGTGAGGACGTCGGGGAACCAGAGGTTGGACGCGCCCAGAAGCAGGGTCTTGACCTGCTGCTGGCAGCCGCGTTCCTCGAAATCGCGCAGGTGGGGACGTCGCCCGCGGCAGCGGGGCATGTTGTCCCGCCCGGCCTCGCCAAAGGCCTCGGACATGCGGCGGGACGCGTCGCAGGTGGTGCAACGGACTTCCAGATCGCGGGCCTCGCCCGAAGGCCCATATTCGATGAGCTCCAGGATGGGGGCGTCGCATGGCCGGCCGCGATGGACGAAATCCACCCAAGGGAAATCATCGATGTGCCCGTCGGCGCAGGCGACTACAAATCGAGCGGGAACCACGGTGGGCGGGGTTCTGGTCTTATTTTTCGGACATGCCTCATGCACATAGCGAGTGCGTTCGGGATGGTAGGGATTGGTTTTGAGCTGGAAAAGGCCGCTGCTGACGGGGGCCAGGAGCTGGCAACGAGGGCAGTGCATCCACCTGGGGAAGGTGGCGACAGGAACGCCCACCCGCGCGGCTTCGCTGAAGGGATCCAGCCGGTAGCTGCTTTCCTCGGAGATAGGAGGTGTGAGCAACTTTTCCACCTGCGGACCCAGACGCTGGCGCACTGCAGTCAACAGGCGTTCTTCGATGATCTCCCGGGTGTGTTGGGGGCTATCGTCCCAATCATCCAGGCCCATGATCATGACGGAGATGTAGGGAAGCTCCACGATGGCGCCCACGCCAAAGGTGAAGATCATCTGGGTGGGGCGAAGTTCGCCCACGCGGGGATGGGGATAGGGACTCATGATGACGCCTCCTCCTGGTGGGATGGGGACGTAAATGGCAACCAGGCGCTGTGTTCGCCCTGCGTCATAGCATGGTCATCAAGGATGAGGTTGGCGGTGGGTTCCACGTCTCGCAGGGAGTTGAGACAGGTGAAAAGCTCCCAATCCCCTTGCTCTGGCGGATTTAGCAAAGGCACGGTGGCGCCGTCACGCTGGCGATAGCTCAACCGCGCGCCCACCAGATTTCGCCTACGGCTTTCCCAGGCGTCCATGCGGGCTTCCAGGGCGTCCTCGACCAGCTTCAGATCAGCATGGGAAGGGGTCAGCATGCCCGCGCGGGCCAAAATGCGCTCCTTGGCCTGCTGGGCCAGGGGGTGAGTCTTGCGGAAGCGGCCCGCGCCCAGCTCATTGTTCAGGTCCAGGCCCAGATCCCGCACCAGGGCCACATAGACCGCGGTCAGCCCCCGATCCAGCGCCCGCGGCGCGAAGGGGGTCACCGAGAGGGCCTCGACGTGCTGATAGAAGGTGTCGTGATAGTGGATGAAGCGTTCGTAGTGGCTGATGTCTCGGGGACGGGTCCAGTTGTAGACGGTGACCACCAGGCCCGGATGCCGCCGCCCCACGCGACTGGTGGCCTGGATGTATTCCGCCGTACTCTTGGGCTGGCCCGCCACCACCATCAGGCCCAGGCGGGGCACGTCCACCCCCACGGAGATCATGTTGGTGGCCAGGAGCACATCGATGGGCTTGCGCTGGCGGCCCGATTTGGAAGTGGAGCGGGCGGGATCAAAGGTTGTTTCCAGTCGGTCCAGGATCTCGGGGATCTGGGAGGCGCTGAGGCGGGAGGTGAGCTCTTCGATGTCCCGCGGGTCCAGAAAACGCCGGGCCAGACCGCGGCGGTGCATACGGCGCAGACGCATGCTGACCGCGTCCTCCACCGCGCGGCGCATGCCGCCCAGCTCCCGCAGGGAGTTGAAGTAGCCCACCAGGGTCATCCACGCATCTGCGTCCAGGCCGTAATCGTTGTACAGGTCTTGGGCAGCAGATAGCAATGCGGTGTAGGTGCGGATGAGCGCGGTCTTGTGACGAATGCCGGGGGCGTACACGCCCAGATAACGGCGTCCGGGGCGTTCGGGCGTGGGTTGATCTTCGTAGGAGAAGAAGTTATCGTCCGCGTCCAGGCCCGGCGGCGGGAAGATCTTGACATGGCGCAGGAAGACGTTGAAGACCTGGGCGTGGGCGCGGCGGACAGTGGCGGTGGAGGCAATGATTTTGGGATGGACGCGCACGCCATCCACCTCCCACGAGGCCAGCGCGTCCACCGCGGTTTCATACAGCCCCACCAGGGTGCCCAGAGGCCCGCTGATAAGGTGCAGCTCATCCTGGATGATGAGGTCAGGCGGGCGCAGGGGCTGCATGGGGATGGTCCGGGCCGCGGGCAATCCCTTGCGGGGTTTGGCCCGGTGGCTGTCCTCGTCCTGGATGTCGGGGGAGCGGAAGCCGTGGCGCTCGCAATAGCCATCCACCTGGCCGAAGAGCATGGCGGTGCGCCCGTTCCAGGGCATCTGCGCGAATTTGTCCACGGTGGCGATGATCATGGTGGGCAGACGGCGATAAACCTCTTCATCCACCACGACCACAGGGATGCCCTCTTCGGGATTGCGGCGTTTGGTGAATTCGCAGCGGCCCGTAGGATCGCCGCAGTAGAGGATGGTGCGGCCCCGGCCCTGATCCGGAGGATCGACTTCGATGTCCCGGCCCGGATCGATGGGCGCGCCGCACCAGGGGCAATTGGTGAGCTGATAGGGCGTGCCGCCGGCCACCCGGCCGCTCTGGCTGCGGGTTTGCTTGATGGCCTCGGCCGCGTCTTTGGTCCAGTTGGGGGTGCTATGACGACCCACCCACAGGCCAAGACGGAAGGGCTCATCGCCCCACAGCGCGGGCCGCTGCCGACGCAGATGTTCGCAGGCCGCGATGAGCGCGGCCGCGCGCTGAAATTGCTGCAAGGTGAGCAGGCGCAGGGTGTAGCGCATAAGCACGGTCACGCCCGCGTGGCCCGAGCGCCCGCCCACCTCGCCTTGTAAGCGGCGGATGGCCATGGCGTAGGCGGCGACGCCCAGGTAGGCTTCGGTCTTGCCGCCGCCCGTGGGGAACCAGAGGAGGTCGGCAATGGCCTGGCCCTGGTCACCGCCCCCGGCCAGGGGCTCGCCCGTGCGTTCGGGATGGGTGGGGTCGGTGAGCGCGGGCAGGTTGAGCAGGAGGAACGCGAGCTGGAAGGTGCGCCAGGTGTGGTTTTCGGGAACATCCACCTCCGCGTAGTTCGGCTTCTTGCCTTGTCGCACCTGGGCCGCGTAGAGGCTGTGCACCCGTTGCAGATGCATGGCCCGGTTGGCGAAGCGGAAGGCCTCGGCCGCGTCGGGGTTCGCGTCCAGCAGGGCGATGCTGGCCCGGATGCGTTCCAGCGCGACCCGGGCGTCGTTCAGGGCCTGACGGGCCTCGTTTGTGAAGGGGGCCAGATCGGGCTCGGTGGCGATGCGGGCCTCCTGGGCGTCGATCCACTGCTGGTAGGCCCGCACCAGGGGCGTGAGGTGTTGGACGAACTGGCCGTTGGGGATGTCGCCCAGGGTTTTCATGTCCAGGGTGAGGCCCTCCACCCGGCGGGGGAGGGTGACGGGGATCTCTTTGATGGGGAGGACCACGGTGCGCAGGCGCACGGCCCGATGAGGCTGGCCCGGGGCTTGGTCCGCTTCCACGGCCACGCCATGCCCGACCGCGAATTCCAGGCGATGGCGGTAGCGCATGGCCATGGCCCGCAGCTCGGGCTCGGGAAAGGCGTCGGGGTCCTGGCGGCTGAGGAAGATGGCCGCGGCGTCGGGGGCTTCCACCACCAGTTCGGGCTGAAAGACCCAGGCTTCGTCCTTGCGCACCTTTGGTTCTTGCTGGCCGTTGACCAGGAAGAGGGAGACGTGCCAATGCGCATCGCGGCGACGCATGAGGGCCTGGACATAGACCTCGGGCTGATCGGGATCGGGCGCCCAGGGCTGGCTCAGGCCCGGTTGGAGGGCGAGCACCGTGGCTCCCTCCACGGGCTGGCGCTGCCACACCGGGCGATAGCCCTCTCTGTTTTTGTGGCGATACTGCTCATCCTCGATGACGACGCGGCGGTAGCGGCCCCAGCGCGCGGTGACCTGCAGGGCTTTGGCGTCGGCGTCCACCACGAAGCTAAGGCCCATGGAGGAGGGCTGCATGGATGCGGCGTGGGGCGGCCGGGCCTCGGTGACGCCGTCCTCATCGTCCACGCCCGCCACGTCCAGCTCGCCCTCGTCCTCGCCCGCGTCCAGGAGATCGTCCAGTTCGGGCAGGGGGCTTTGGCCCTTGGGGCCCAGTTTGCCCACCAGGTAGCGCCCGCGTACGGTGGGCTCGGTCACGATCTCCTCCGGCCCGCCGGCCGGGCCCAGCAGTTCGAGGATGACTTTTTGTTGTAGTTGGTCGCGAAGTTGAGAGGGTGTAGGCATGGCTTTTTATGAAATTACTTATCAAGTGAAAAGGAGCAGAGTAGTCTCTCGATAATGACTTGAATGCTTTGCCACATAGCGAACCAAGCTCATGTAATTGACGATTTTTGTAGTCACGAAAGATATGCTTGCATCCAAGGCCAGACTTGATTCTTCTGTATTTTTTGACCAAGGAATTGTTTGTGTAGATCTTTTTCATTTTTCTTGATCCACCGATTTATTTCTTCCGAGTTACCATTGAGGAATTGTATTAGTTCTTCGGGATGGTCACTATCAGAGTAAATGAGCTTGTCTTTCCAAAGCCAAAATCGTGAATCAACGCATCGCAGAAATAAACGGAACGATGTCCACGAGTGAACTTGTGAAGAGCTGGACAGAAATTCATTAAACCAGTAGCTTGCCCATTTATTTTTTTGCCAGAATAAAAGAGATTGCTCTGTCATTCGATATAGCCATGTGTCGG
>CAZDCN010000099.1:0-7113 GCA_964503945.1 uncultured Caldilineales bacterium | reverse complement strand
CAAATTATCCGTGTTTTTCCGTGTTCATCCGTGTTCTTTTTATTTTCAGAACAGATTCCATGAGCGTTTGCACGCCAATAAGGAATGAAAATGCGGTCGCAAGTCGCAGGTCGCAAGTCGCAGGTGAAGCTGCGCAAGTTGGCTTGCCGCCTGCCACCTGCAAACCTGCTTTTCTTTGCCTCTTTTTCCCTTTGCGGCTCTGCGACTTTGCGTGAGATGAAGCTATTTCCAAAGCAAGCCGCGTCTTGCTACAATACTCACCTCTGCACCTTCCCGATCCCACTCATCTCTCCCTGTTTTCCCATTATGTGGATTCAAAAGACCCTTCATTTGCGCCCGCGATCCCGAGGCTTTCACCTCATCACCGATGAGATCCTGAAGGAATTTCCCGAAATCGCCCGGATCCGCGTGGGCCTGATGCACATCTTCATCAAACACACGTCCGCCTCCCTGGTTTTGAACGAAAACGCCGACCCCACGGTCCGGGCCGATTTGGAAGAGCATTTCAACCGGCATCTGGCCCCGGCCGACATGCCCTACTTCCGTCACATCTATGAAGGTCCCGACGACATGCCCGCTCACATCAAAAGCGTCCTCGTCGGCAGCGCGCTCACCCTTCCCATCACCGACGGACGACTCAACCTGGGAACCTGGCAGGGGATTTACCTGGGCGAGCATCGGGATCGAGCCCGAAGCCGTCGTATCGTCGTCACCATCTTCGGTGAATAAGTTCCTCTGCTTTTCACTCCCCCGCCCGCCTGTGGTATACTTTCCTCCGAACTCACTCCCGTTCCCCCATCAACTTCTTTTATGAAAGAGCGACGCTACCAGCCTCGACGACGACAACAGCGCCCCCGCTCCCCTTGGGCGGCGTTGCTTATCCCCTTTCTGGCGATCGTGATCACGGGTGGGTTGTTCTACGTGCTGGCGACCATGCTGGGCGGCGGGGTGCTGCCTACGCCGACGCCGACAGTGGTCGCGGGCGAGGAGCCCCAAGCCCAACCCACCCCCACGCCCGCGGAGCCTACCCCCACCCCCACGCCCGCGGAGCCCACCCCCACCCCCACGCCTGAACAGCCCACCCCCACGCCCACGGTTCCTCCCGACGTGCTTCAGGTGGGCGGTAAAGCGACGGTCAACGCGGAAGCGGGGTTGCGCGTGCGCAGCGGCCCTGGCACTAGCTTCGATCTGGTCATCACCTTGCCCTATGGCATGGTGGTGGATATCGTTGGCGGGCCGGAGCGAGCCGATAGCTACACCTGGTGGCAGATCGAGTTCTCCACGCCCGATGGCGAAAAACAACAGGGCTGGGTGGCCGGCGATTTCCTGGACCCGGGCGTGCAGAATTACAACCAATAAGCGGCCATCTGACGTCTTCGCCATGTGCGTCTCTGAGAACGCGTCGCTTTCGGCGTGATTTCGTCAAACGTCATGCGTCAAACGTCAAATTTCATATGAGATGGAAACTGCGCATGCCAAGTCATGACGTTTGACGTGTTACGCTTGACGTCCAGATATCCCCAAAACCCCTATCTGAAACCAACCGCTGCGCTTCAACGGGACGCCTAAGCAGCGGCGCGGATGCGCTTGCGCATGTTCACCAAAATGACGAAGGGGCTGAACCCGAACTCGCGCAGGGCATCGATGGCGGGCTGCTGATAATCGAACAAGATGGCGTTGACGGGGCGGTTGGGATAGGCCCGGAGATAGCGCAGCGCCCGGGCCAGCAAGGGCCTGCTCCAGGCTTCCCGCAGATCCGGATGCAGCAGGATGTCGATGCGATGCTCATTGTAAGTCAGCACATCCACATCTAACACGCCCATAAGCTCAGCGCCGAAAAACAATCCCCAGCGTATTTTATGTCCCCACCGCAGCCAGCGGCTGAGACGACGCTGAAAGCCCGGCGAGCTGTTGTTGCGAAAGCCCGCGGAGCGGGTGGGCAGCCACCATCGAGCCTCCTGGGGCAGCGCCAGGCTCAACAGACGCCGCACGTCCTGCCAATCCTGATTGTCCAGAGTTCGCAGATGGCCTTCGTCAGGGAAAGGAATGGACGGAACCTGGGGCAGCGCCGACGTCTGCAAACGATGTTCGACCATGATCTCGGCAAAGCCCAGGCGCTGATACATGCCCCGAGCGACGTCGTTATCCTCCCGCACCTGCAACACCGCCCAAACGCCCCCCTGTTCAGCAATGTAATCCAGGGTGAGACGCATGAGCTCGCTGGCAATGCCTCGGCCGCGATACCCCTTCTTCACCGCCACGTTGGCGATAATGTAGCGCGAGGGGAATTGGGGAATGCGCTGCACCGTCACATTGCCCACGATCATCCCATCCTCCACCCACACAAACCCCTTGAGGATGTCGTCAGGACGATGGCCCGGCGGGGTGAGCAGGTTCAGCAGCGGGCTCAGCGTCGCGGTCAGCCGCAACTCCCGCAGCGCGGCCCAACCCGCCGCGTCCAGCTCCGGCCCGAACGCCTCCTCGATGAGCGCGGCCACCTGCTTCAGATCGCGACGCAGATCCAGGGGCCGCGGGCCCGACGGCTGTTTGGCGACGGTCAAAATCATGCTTGCCATGTCCTCTTTTTACCACAGAAGCCCGGTTGGGAAAAAGGATGCGGGGGCTCAGGAGGATGTGATGAGAGAGGTGAATGCATGATAGCGATCCTGCAGTCGCGGTGCGGCCCTTGGCTCGAAAAGATCACCCGGTTGAGGCTCGGGCCAACGCTCGGGCATGCCCGACGCCAGCCAGGCCGTTCCCCGAGCCGTGGCCTCTTGCTGCCGGGGGCGATAGACAACCAGGCCGCTCAAATCGGCCAGGCGTTGACAAAGCGCATCCGCCTGGGCCAGCCCCCCGCTGATCTGAATGCGATGAATGGCCAGCCCCGCGGCCTGCATCGCCTCCAGATTGGCCTGGAGCAAGAACAAAATGCTTTCGGCCACCGCGGCCATGCGCTCCCCCGCGCTGGCCTCTTCATCCAGCCAAAGAGGCTCGGGCCCGGGCTTCCACCAGGGCGAGCCCAACCCGCCGATGCTATTCAAAAAAAGGCCGGGATGGGGATGAGCTTCCAGCCAGGCGTTCAGATTTCGGGCGGGATGACGAATCCCCAATCGTTCGCCCGCCCAGGCGATGGCTGCGCCCGCGCCATTGACCGTGCCCTCGATGGTGTAGTCCGCGCCCTCGGCGTCGCTGCAGGCAATGCCGCTGAGCAGCGACGGATGCTGCACCAACTCCCGACCGGTGGGCAACAACACAAACGCGCCCGTGCCCAGATTGACAATGGCCGCGCCGGGCTCGGGCCTGCCCAGACCATACACCGCCGCGTTCTGATCGCCGTTGACGACGGTCAGGGGGATGTCCGTTCCGGCCAACGCGCCATAATCATGGCGGATGGGGCGGCACGCGGGCAGGGGAGCCGCGGGGAGGTCGAAGAGAGCCAGCAGCCACGGATCCCAGTCCCGGTCGGCAAGATTCCAGAGCTGGGTGCGATTGGCGTTGGCGTCATCCACCAGCCGAGGAGCGCCTTCCAGTAAATGGAAAAGGAGGAATGCAGCCAGGGGCCCGTATGCCAACCGTCCCTGGGCCAGCAGCTCCCGGACCCCTTCAGTGTGATCCAGGCACCACCGCAATTTACTGGCTCCGTAATGAGGCGAGAGGGGCAGCCCTGTGCGCCGCCGCACCTCCGGTTCATGAGAAGCCAGCGGCTTCAGCAAGCTCGCAGCCCGGCGATCCTGCCAGCTCAACAGCGGTCCCAACGCCCGCCCGCTGACCATATCCCACAGAGCGATGGTGGAGCGTTGAGTGGCAAGGCCCGCGGCGACGATCTCCCCCTGCCGAGCGACCTCGCTCGCCAACGCCTCGCTCACCGTTTCCCTCATCGAAGCGGCGATCTCCGCGCCATCCTGCTCCACCCGCTCCGGGCTCAGACGGCGCAAAGCCACCGGTCGCCTGGCGACAAAGCGTTCCCGCCCCATCTCATCGAAAAGGATGGCGCGGGTGGCGTGAGTGCCCTGATCGATGACCAGCGTCAGGCGTTCAGACATGGAGGATCACTCATCTCCGATGAGGATGTGAGTGAGAATGGTCGCGCCTGAGCCGCCGATGTTCTGAGTCATGGCGATGTGGGCGTGGTCGAGCTGATTGGCGCCCGCCTCGCCCCGAAGTTGCATCACCGCCTCCACGATCTGATACACGCCCGTGGCGCCTACGGGATGCCCCCGAGCTTTGAGCCCGCCCATGGTGTTGATGGGCAGGCGGCCATCTCGGGCCAGCGCGCCCGACGCGGCCAGTTCCAGAGCCTTGCCCCGTGGCGCGAAGCCGCTGGCCTCCAGCGAGAGCGCGGCCATGATGCTGAACGCGTCGTGCAGCTCGAAAAGATCGATGTCGTTGGGCGTAATTCCGGCCAGGGAGTAGGCTTTGTGGCTGGAGATGTACGCGGCTTCCAGCCACAGGGGATCGTGACGGTCGTGCACGGCCAGGGTGTCGGTGGCGGAGACGGACGCGGCCACCCGCACCAGGCGCTTGCCCTGACCGAATTCCTGGGCCCGATGGTAAGGCATGAGCACCACCGCGGCCGCGCCGTCGCAGATGGGGGAGCTGTCCATGACGTTGATGGGGGGAGCCACGGCCGGGGCCTTGGCGTAGCGTTCGGGCGTGAGCTTGATGTGGAACATGGCGTTGGGATTGCCCAACGCGTTTTCGTGGGCGATGATGGGGAAGGGTGCGAAATCGGCTTTGGTGACGCCGAATTCGTGCATGTAACGTCGCATGATCATGGCGTTGAGCGCGACGAAAGTGGCGCCCTCCGCGGCCTCATAATCCTGATCCGCGGCCATGGCCAGGCCCGCGGTGGTCTCTGCGGGCAGGGTGTCGGTCATCTTCTCCACCCCGGCCACGACAACGGTGTCCACCATGCCGCTGGCCACGGCCAGCACGCCCATGCGCATTGCAGCCGCGCCCGACGCGCAGGCGGCCTCGATCTTGGCCGCCTCGATGCCGCGCAGGCCGGTGAAATCTGCGATGAGGGTGGCCAGATGCTCCTGGCCGCTGAGCTCGCCCGAGAGCATGTTGCCCACATAGAGCGCGTCCGCGGTCTCTACGCCCGCGTCCGACATGGCCGCGCGCACCGCGTCATGCCCTAAATGGCGCAGGGATTTGTCCCACAACTCGCCCACGGGCGTTTGTCCGATGCCTACAATGGCGACGTCTCGCATAACTTTGGATAACCTCGTTTGCCTGAGTTTTCGTGTGATTGACGAGACGCAAACGGTTCACGTCTCATTTCATCTTGATTTTGCCGCGATAGCGGAGATACGTGGCGTAGTCGATTACGACCCGCCGTTCGATATATTGTTTGGTGGTGGGGGCGAGATGACGGCGCTCCTCGATCTTGTCGGTGACTTCCAAAGAGATGGCGTCGCTGCCCGCGCCCGACCCGAAGGAGACGACGAGGATGCGGTCGCCCGGTTGGGCCTCATCCAGCACCGCGGTGAGCCCCACCAACGACGCGCCCGAGTAGGTGTTGCCGATGATTCCCGACAACAAACCTGTCTCCACCTGCTCCGGCTTGAACCCCAGCATCTTCGCGGCGCGGCTGGGGAATTTGACGTTGGGTTGGTGCAGGATGACGTAGCGATAATCGGCCGCGGTGCGGTTCATCTGTTCCATGAGCAACCTGCCCGCGGTGACCACATGCTCGAAGTAGGCGGGGTCGCCGGTGAAGCGCATGCCGTGGGAAGGGTATTCAGCGCCGGGGCGTCGCCAGAAGTCCGGGGTGTCGGTGACGTAGGAGAGGGAGCCTTCCCAGCGGGCCAGGGCCTCGTGCGCAGGACCGATGATCAGGGCCGCGCCTCCTGCAGCCGCGGTGTATTCCAGGGCGTCGCCGGGTCGGCCCTGGGCGGTGTCCGCGCCAATGCCCATGGCGTAATCGGCCATGCCCGAGCCCACCAGGCCCACGGCGGCAATGATCGCCTCGGTGCCCGCCTTGCAAGCGAATTCCCAATCGCCCGCTTGCAGCAGAGGCACGGCGTCGATGGCCTCGGCCACGATGGTGGAGGTGGGCTTGACCGCGTAGGGATGGCTTTCGCTGCCCACCCAGATGGCTCGCAGATCGCGGCCTGCCAGGCCCGCGCGGGCCAGGGCGTTGCGCGCGGCTTCGATGGCGATGGTGGCGGTGTCCTCATCCAGACCGGGCACAGCCTTTTCTTTGATGGGCGCGCCTCCCGCGCCGCCGGTCCATTGTTTGGAGACTTCGGTCGCGGGCAGGCGATAGCGGGGAATGTACACGCCGTAGCCGACAATGCCGACCGGGCGGGAAGGTTGGAGTAAGATGGATTCGGTCATTAGGAATCTGTTGAAATGAGGGTTCGGGGGATTACAGTGGAATTCGGTGGCGATTCGATGGTTATTCAATTGAGATTCGGTTGAGATTTCGATGGTGACAAACGCCTCCCACCAATCTCCATTGAATCTCCACGAATCTCTATGAATCTCTATGAATCGCCAATCTCTTTCTATGCAGCGCCATGTGCCCGCGCTGGATGCCTTCGGTGACCAGGGCGCGCAATGCGGCCAAGTTCTGAGCCAGCCCCGCGGCGACCAGGATCTGCGACAGGCGTCGGGCGTCGGGCTCGCCCAGCAGCTTCAGGGCCAACCGCGCGGCGGGATGATATTTGGTCAGCCCGCCCACGGTGCCCACGGCCAGGGGCATCTCCAGATACCCCAACAGGTGATTGTTCTCCACCCGCCAGTCGGTCAACGCGCGATACTGACCATCCCGCGCGGCCCAGGCGTGGCCGCCAGCCTCGATGGCCCGCCAATCCTGCCCGGTGGCCAGGGCCACCGCGTCGATGCCGTTGAACACGCCTTTGTTGTGGGTGGCCGCGCGATAGGGATCGGCCAGGGCGAAGGCGTTGGCCTCGAAGATGCCCCGGGCCACCTCCTCGCCCGGCAGCTCTGGGGTCTCCAGCGCGCCCACGGGGATGCGACAACTGGCCCAGGCTCGACGCTGATCGCTGAGATTGGAGAGGATGCGCAGCAGGGCCCTGCCCTCGGTGACGGCCTCCAGCTCTGGGGCCAATGTCTCCACGGCCGTGTTGATAGCGTTGGCGCCCA
>CAZDCN010000098.1:0-7115 GCA_964503945.1 uncultured Caldilineales bacterium | reverse complement strand
CGCGGCCGACGCGGTGGCTGAGTTGGATGTGGTGGCCGCGCTGGCTGACGTGGCCGTGGACCGGCGCTACGTGCGGCCTCAGCTCAGCGACGAACCCATCCTCGCCATCCGCGCGGGCCGCCATCCCGTGGTGGAGCTCACCCTGGAAGGCGCGGTCTTCACCCCCAACGACGCCCACCTCGACCCCGACCACGCCATCGTCATCCTCACCGGCCCGAATATGGGGGGGAAGTCGACTTTCCTCCGCCAGACCGCGCTCATCGCGCTTATGGCCCAGATCGGCTCCTTCGTGTCCGCGGAGGAGGCCCGCATCGGCCTGGTGGACCGCATCTTCACCCGCATCGGCGCCCAGGACGAGATCCACAGCGGCCAATCCACCTTCATGGTGGAGATGGTGGAGACCGCGAACATCCTCAACCACGCCACCGACCGCTCCCTCCTCATCCTGGATGAACTGGGCCGGGGCACCAGCACCTACGACGGCATGGCCATCGCCTGGGCCGTGCTGGAATACATCCACAGCCACCCCAAACTGGGCTCCCGCACCCTCTTCGCCACCCACTACCACGAACTCACCGCGCTGGCCGACCGCCTGCCCCGCATCGTCAATTTCCACGTGGCCGTGGCCGAGCATGGCGACCAGGTGGTGTTCCTGCACGAAGTCCGACCCGGCCGTGCGGATAAATCCTACGGCATCCACGTGGCCCAGCTCGCGGGCCTGCCCAAACAGGTGGTGGCCCGGGCCAATGAGATCATGCGCCAGTTGGAGGAAGCGGGCCGGGAGCGAGATGCCCTGGACGTGGGCGAAGGCGCGATGCAGCTCGCCCTGTTCAGCGAAGGCCCCGATCCCATTCGGGAGGAGATCGAACGGGTGGACATCAACACCATGACGCCTCTGGAAGCCCTCAACTTCCTCTACGCCCTACAACAGAAGGCAAAACGCATGTAATGTGCGACTTTCTTCGCATGGCATGTTTTGTCGGTCGAACGCCCGCAGCCGAACAACCACGCCCCGTCAACGGGGCTTTGGCCGGGGTCACCCGCCCGAAAGCCGGGTTCACCCGGCGTCGCGTCGAAGCCAGGAGCTTCAGCTCCGGGTGATCTTGATCCTGGTCATAGACGCCGCAGCCCGAAGAGATTACACTAAATCGGATGGATGCGTTCAAAAGCACGCGCTTTAAGGCGTCTTCCATCCCCTTCTCACCTGTCCAAGCCACAGCCGAAGGGAAACACAGCGTTTCACAGAGGTGGTCCGAGAGGCGCTGAGAAGCCTCTCAAAAATCCTCTGTGAAGCTCTTGATTTCCTCTGTGGCTCGCTGTGCAACTTTTTGCCTTGCGTACAAAGGTCTTCCATCCATCGAGGTGTCCCATGCGTCGCGTCTTCTTGATTGCCCTCCTGCTCTTGCTCGCGGCCAGCGCCCTGGCGCCCGCGGCGGCTCAGGCCCAAAACAAGCCCGTGGTCCGGGCCGTGCTCTTCTTTTCCCCCACCTGTCCTCATTGCCACAAAGTGCTGAACGACGTCCTGCCGCCCCTGGCGCAGAAATACGGCGATCAGCTTCAGATTCTGCTCATCGACGTGACCACCGAAGGCGGGCGGGAATTGTATTTTGCCGCCGCGCAAGCCATCCCCATTCCTGAGGATAAGCGAGGGGTGCCCGCGCTGGTGGTGGGGAAGACGCTGCTGGTGGGGGATGTGGAGATCCCCGAGAAGTTCCCCGGCATCATCGAACAGGGCCTGGCCTCCGGCGGCATCGACTGGCCCGACATCCCCGGCCTGGATCGGGTGATTCAGGAGTTGGAGGCGCAGCAGGCTGCTTCACAAACCGGCGCGGCCACCCCGACCGCGTCCCCCGGAGGCGCCAGCCTGAACCAGGTGGATGTGAAGGCCGTCAGCGAGATGAGCATCGGGGAGCGGCTGGCCCTGGACCCGGTGGGCAGCGCCATCGCCATCGTGACCCTGGTCATAATGGTGGCCATGCTGGTATGGGCCCTGGTTTATTGGGCCCGCAGCGGCCTCGCGCTGACGCCCGGCCCCGGCTGGATCAACTGGGCCATCCCTCTCCTCAGCGTGATCGGCGCAGGCGTCGCCTTCTACCTGGCCTTTGTGGAGACCACGGGCGCGCAGGCCGTGTGCGGGCCCGTGGGCGATTGCAACGCGGTGCAGCAGAGCGACTACGCCGTGCTGTTCGGCGTCCTGCCCGTGGGCGCGGCCGGGTTCGGCGGCTATCTCGTGATCCTGGCGTTGTGGGCCTGGCAACGGTTCGGGCCCAAAGATCAGGTGGATAGCACGGCCTGGATGCTGCCCTTCGTCATCTTCTTCGGAACCCTTTTCAGCGCCTATCTCACCTTCCTGGAGCCTTTCGTCATCGGCGCGGTGTGCATGTGGTGCATCACCTCCGCCTGGATCATGACCGCGCTCCTCTTCCTCACCTTCCGCTGGACCATCCCCCGTCGCTCATGAGCATTCTCATCATCATTCCCGCCCACAACGAGGCGGAAAACCTGCCCCATCTCCTACCCAAACTGCAAGCGACCCTGCCCGAGGCCGACATTTTGGTGGTGGATGACCACTCGGGGGACGCCACCGCGCAGACGGCCCGGGCCCTGGGCGCGCAGGTGGTGCGATTGCCCAACAACCTGGGCTATGGCGGCGCAGTGCAGACGGGCTTTCGCTTCGGCGCAGCCATGGGCTACGATTACGCCGTGATGATGGACGCGGACGGCCAGCATGACCCCGCGTTCGTCCCCGACCTGCTGGCCCCCGTGATGGCCGGGGAATGCGACGTGACCCTGGGCTCCCGCCACATGGGCGGGATGACCTATCGGGTGGGGATCGTGCGCAAGATGGGGATGAGGATGTTCGCCTGGCTCACCAGCGCCCTGACCGGGCAGAAATTCACCGACGCCACTTCGGGCTTTCAAGCCATGAATCGGGATGTCATGGTCTTTTTCTCTGAAGAGAATTATCCCAGCGATTTTCCCGACGCGGACACGCTGATCATGCTTCACTTCGCCGGGTTTTCGGTGAAAGAAGTCCCCGTGGTCATGCATGAACGCCTGGCCGGGGAATCGATGCACGGGAACGCGTTGAACAACCTGTACTACATCGCCAAGATGCTCCTCTCCATCTTCATGGTTTACCTGCGTTACCACACCCGGGCCGGCGCCCTGCGCCCGACGCGTCCCGCGGAGGCCCCGTCGTGATCCAGGCCGCGCGTCCCCCATGCTCGCCGACTCAAGTCGGGCGCTTCAGGCCTGCGGCCCAAGGACGGCCTGCGCTGTCCCGGTCGCCGCAGGGCGACCCCTGGCGCGAAGCGCCCCGAGAGGCCGAGTTCACTCGGTCGGCCCTGCGCCCGACGCGTCCCGCGGAGGCCCCGTCGTGATCCAGGCCGCACTCTCCATCGACCTGGAATCCTACTGGCACGCGGAGTTGTTGCGCGCCAGGGTGGACCGGGAGCGAATGGAGGATCGGGTGGAGGAGGCCGCCCGGCCTCTGTTGGATCTGCTGGCCCGTCGCGGGGTGCGGGCCACCTTCTTCACCGTGGGCGAGGTCATCGAAACCCATCCCGACCTCATCCGGGATATCGTGGCCGCAGGGCATGAACTGGCCTGCCATACGTACACCCATCGCCCCCTGTGGGAGCTGGATGAGGCTGCGTTCGAGGAGGAGATCGTTCGCTTCAACGCGCTGGTCGCCCAGGTGACGCCGGGCGTGCAGCCGCGCGGGTTCCGCGCCCCCACCTTCAGCCTTTCCCCGGCCGCCTCCTGGGCCCTGAACGTCCTCGCCCGCCACGGCTACGCCTACGATTCCAGCGTCTTTCCCATGAAGACGCCCCTGTACGGCGTGCCCGACGCGCCCCTGCGTCCCTATCGACCCGCGCCCAACCTGGTGGATGAGGCCCCGGACGCACCCCTGCTGGAATGGCCCATGACCGTGTGGCGAGTCGGGCCTGTGACTGTGCCCGTATGCGGCGGCTTCTATTTGCGCATCCTGCCCATGCCCCTCATCCTCCACGGGCTGAGACAGGCCGCGAAAAAGGGGCCCATCGTCATCTATCTCCACCCTTGGGAGCTGGACCCCAACACGCCGCGGCTGCCCCTCTCCCCCCGCGATCGGTTCATCACCTACCACAACCTGGGCGAGCCCACGCGCCGCCGCCTGGAGCGCCTGCTGGACGCGTTCGATTTTCAACCCATGGCCTCCATTTTGTTTCGCAAGTAGAGGGCGGCATCGCCAGCGATGTTGGTCGTGTTTAGCGATGGCGTATGGCGTAAAGCGTAAAACGTCATGCCCTCACGCATTACGCATTACGCAATACGCAATACGCATCACGCATCACGACGAAAACGGACGCCGCGCCAACTGGGCCCGCCCACATGACGCCAGGATAGCCCCGCGATGGCCCCTCAGCACCTGGCCAGGGCCACGATGTCCGCCAGCACGCCCGCGGCCGTGCCGTGCACGCCCGCGCCCCGACCCTGCAACACCAACGGCGTTTGGTTGTAGACTTCGGTGTGGAAGGCCGCCAGGTTATCGGAGCCGCGAAGCTGGCCCAGCGCGCTGGCCTTGGGGACCTCCTGCAACCCCACCGCGGCCTCTCCCCCGGCCAGAGCCGCCACATAGCGCAGCGTCTTATCCTGCGCCCGCGCGGCCGCCACCCGCTCCCGATAGCTGGCATCCAGCCGGGGCAGCGCCGCCATGAAATCCGCCACCGACCCCTCGGCCATGTCGGGCGGGAACAGGGATTCCACCGGAATGTGATCCAGCTCCAGGGGCCAGCCCAGGGTGCGGGCCAGGATCAAGGCCTTGCGGGCCACATCCATGCCGCCCAGGTCGTCGCGGGGATCGGGTTCGGTGTAGCCCAGCGCTCGGGCCTCGGCCACCAGGTCGGAGAAAGCCCGTCCCTCCTCCAGGCCTGTGGTCAAAAACCCCAGCGTCCCGCTGAAACACCCTTCGATGCGATGCACTGCGTCGTGGGAGGGGAGGATGGCTTCTCGCAGGGTGGCGATAACGGGCGCGCCCGCGCCCACGGTGGATTCATAACGCAGCCGCCCGGAACCCGTCAGCGCCCGGAAGACCTCCATGGGCCCGGCCAGGGGCTTTTTGTTGGCCAACACTGCGCTATATCCCCGGTCCAGCGCCATTTGCAACGCGGGAACCGTCTCGTCGGTGGCGGTCACATCGATGACAATGGCGTCCTCCCGCCCCGCGATATCCACGATATCCTCCAGCTCCCCGCGGCCATAGCCGAACTCCGTTTCCGCCAGGGAGACGCCCGCCTCCTTGGCCGCGAGCATGCTCAGCAACTGGGCGTGGGAAAAACCGTCGGGCTCGATGGCCGCGCCGCGGCTGTCGCACAGGGCCACATAGGCCAGATGCAGGCCATAGCGCCATTCGAATTCATCGCGGGCGGCCAGCACGCGCTGCACCAGGGCCCGGCCCACGCCGCCCAAGCCGAATTGAATGAGATGGATAGTTTTCATGATGTATGTTGGCGTTGTTGGTGAATAAGATTTGTAACGATGAACATACCCGATTTCGAGCCACGAAGGACACGAAGACACGACGGCGCGAAGGGGAAAATAAGTGGAGATTCAATAGAGATTCCATCGAGATTCGCCAGACCGCGGACCGCCTCACACCAGTTGCGGGGTGGGAATGCGTTTGTTCTGGAAGAAGGCCTGGTGGATGGCCCGCACCGCGGTCTCCAGGTCCGCGCGGTCCACCACCATGGAGATGTTGGATTCGCTGGAGCCCTGGGCCAGGGCGATGACATTGACGCCCGCCTCGCCCAACGCGCTGAACAAGCGCCCGGCGATGCCCGGCGTGCCCCGCATCCCCGCGCCCACCACCGCGATGATGGCCACGTTGTGCACGGGGCGCACGCGGTCGATGTCGTGCAGGGCCAGCTCCCGCTCGAACTCCCGCTCCAGGGCTTGCTGCACGCTCTCGCTGCGATGGCTGGGGATGACGAAGCAGATGCTTTGCTCCGACGACGCCTGGCTGATCATGAGCACGTTGGCCTGGACGTCGGCCACGGCCCGGAAGGTGCGGGCCGCGATGCCGGGCACGCCCATCATGCCCCGGCCCTCCACATTCATCAAGGTGAGGTCGCGGATGGCGGAGATGGCCTTGACCAGGCCGTTCCGCTGCGGCTGTCGGGTGATGACCGTGGAGGGGCCGTGGGGATCGAAGGTGTTGAGGATGCGGATGGGGATGTTGCGCTCCACCGCGGGCAGCATGGTCTTGGGATGGATCACCTTGGCACCGAAATAGGCCAGCTCCGCGGCCTCGTTGTAGGAAAGCTGGCGCAGGGTGCGGGCCTCGGGCACGATGCGCGGGTCCGCGGTGAGGATGCCGTTGACGTCGGTCCAGATCTGGACTTCATCCACATCCAGGCAGGCGCCCAGGATGGCTGCGGAGAAGTCGGAGCCGCCCCGCCCCAGGGTGGTGGGGATGCCCGATTCGGTGGCGCCGATGAAGCCGGTGACCACGGGGACCACGCCCGCGTCCATCATGGGGCGCAGGCGGGATTGGGCTCGGGCGCAGGTGAGGGTGATGATTGGAGCCGCTTCGCCGAAGTGATCGTCGGTGACGATGACCTCGGTCGCGTCCACCCAGGCCGCGTCCACGCCCCGGGCCCGCAGGGCCGCGGCCAGCAGCGGCGCGGCCATGCGCTCCCCCAGGCCCGAGACCACATCCAGCCCGCGCGGGGTCAATTCCCCCAACACATGGATGGAGGAGCACAGGCGGGCGAAGAAGCGCACCTGCTCCTCGATGTATTGCTCATAGTGGGCCAGGTCCTCCGCGTTGGCGATGAGGGCCCGGGCCGCCGCCATGTGTTTTTGCAACAGGGCCTCGCGGGCGTCGAGATAGGGCTGGCGCCGGCCCGCGGCCGCGGCTCGGGCCGAATTGACCAGCATGTCGGTGACGCCGCTCATGGCGGAGGTGACCACCACCAGGCGGGGGTCGTGGGTTTTCGTTTGGGCGATGACGGACACCGTCTGGGCGATGGCGTCGGCGTTGCCCACCGACGTGCCGCCGAACTTGAGTGCGATCATAAACGTCTCTCGAAAAAGCAATGGCTGGATGATGGCAGTAACTGCCCGAAAAT
>CAZDCN010000097.1:0-7124 GCA_964503945.1 uncultured Caldilineales bacterium | reverse complement strand
GCCTGGAGCCCCGACCCGCAACCGCTTCACGACGAGGCCGGGAACCCGCGGCTTCCCGAACACCTGACTCCGCTCTGCCATCTGTCCCTGCAGGAGCGGGCCAATCCAGAAGCCGCGCGGGCGTTGCAGGCCTTCGCGGCCCATGGCGTTGCGTCGAAGCTGTTCAATGAAGGGCCCGTGGAGGAGATTCGGGACGCCTTGCAGCGGGCGGGCGTGGAAGAGACGCGGGTCGCCGCCTTCCGCGGCGTCTCCGCCGGAGATCTCCAGGGGCTTTCCGATGAGGCCCTGGCCGAGGCCATCGTGCGACATCATCTCATCGGCGATGCGAAAGGGGATTTTGTGGTGCGCGCGGTGCGCGCCCTGCGAAAAAAGGGCCATTTAGTGGGCGTTCTGGGGGGAAGAGCCACTGAATTGGACGCGATGATGGCCTCCGACCTGGGGATCACCGTGATTAGCGCCTCCTCGGGCGCGCTCAGCATCGCCGACATCGTGTTGATGGACGCGTCGCCCGTCGTGATCGACGCGATGATCGAAAAGGGCCAGCGCATCGTAAACGGCCTCCTGGACGTGCTCAAGCTCTATCTCACCCAGGCGTTTTACCTGTTGCTCCTGGTGGCGACGCTGCTCTTCTTCCTGCGCAGCTTCCCCTATCGAGGCGCGCAGGGCGGCCTCATCGCCGCGTTTGCCATCTCCGCGCCCGCGCTGGCCCTCACGCTCACCGCTCAACCGGGGCGGCTGCAGGAGAAGAACGTCAGCGTCTCCCTGTTCTCCTTTGTCATCCCCGCCAGCCTCACCACCGCCCTGACGGGATATCTGCTCTTTGCACACTTTCTGCGCGTCTATGACGACCGAGCCTACGCCCAGATCGCGCTGGTGCATGCGCTGATCGCTATGGGGTTGTTGCTTGCGATCATGCTGCGGCCGCCGCTGGCGTTTCGCATCGATGTCATTCCCATCAGATTGCAGTATTTCTTGCCCGCCATCGTCTCTCTAGCTTCCGGAGCCCTGTTTTTGCTGCTCACCTTCATCCCCCTGGCGCAGAAGTTTCTCTATGTTACGCCGTTAAGGTCCATGGGGGATTATGGCCTGGTGGGGGGAGCGTCGTTGGCCTGGGCGTTGGTTTTTGGCGGGTATCTGCTCGTTGGCCGAGGCGTGCGGCTTCTGGTGCGGCATCGATAGATCAAAAAAACCGGCAGACCCGGGAGGCGAACGGGTTTCGGCGCCCTGCGGGTCCGCGGTCTGCCGGATGGTCGCATTGCCACGCTGGCGAAGCCCTGCGCTGCATCATCGCCGCCGACCGGAAAGCAGAATCACATAGTAGAGCACCTGGCCGATGGCGGCGATGGCCGCGGCCACATAAGTAAGCGCGGCCGCGTTCAGGGTTTCGTTCACGCCCTTCATCTCCTGCGGGGAAAGCACGCCCAGCGCGACCAGCTCTTTCTTGGCCCGGGCGCTGGCGTTGAACTCCACCGGCAGGGTGACGATGGCGAAAACCGCGGTGAGGGCGAAGAGGATCAAGCCGAACCAGGCCAGGGTGTAGCCCAGGTCGGCGGCTCCGGTGAGGGCCATGAGGAAGAAGCCGGCCATGATGATCATGGGTCCCAGCCAGGAGCCGAACTGGACCGCGGGCACAATGGCGCTGCGCAGTTTCAGCGGGGCGTAGCCGTCCGCATCTTGCAACGCATGCCCCGCCTCGTGCGCGGCCACGCCCACCGCGGCGATGGTGGGCGCGCGGCCCACGTCGGGCGAAAGCCGCAGCACCTTCGCCCGGGGATCGTAATGATCCGTGAGCATGCCCTGAGTCTCTTCAATGCTCACATGGCGCAGGCCGTAGTGATCCAGCATGAGCCGGGCCACCTGCGCGCCGGTAAGCCCGCGGGCGTTGCGCACTTTGCTGTATTTGCCAAACGCGCGCTTGACTTTCATCTGCGCCCAAAGGCCCAGGAGCAGGCCGGGCAGGGCCAGCAGCAGCCAAAGGGTAAAGGAACCATAGAACATAGATATTGCGCCTCCGTAAAGCAAAGGATTTGAAAATCTCTTATCCCATGTGCAACGTGTTCTGAACCGGGCTATGGCCTGGCAAATCCACCCGCAGGTGAACCGCGGGATAGAAAGTGCGCCCCCTAAACGGGGCTAGGATTCGCCTCCGAAGCAAAAGCCGGGTTCACCCGGCGTCGTTTCATAGCCCGGAGCTTCAGCTCCGGGTGCTGGCGAACGAGCCGTAAAAAGTTGCACATGACGAAATCGCTTGTATTTTACCATGAAATCATTAGCAGAGTATTTGCACGACGATTTCCCTTCGTGCTATCATCCCCACGGTTTTCCTGTATCCCCTCCCATCCCTGCACATCCTTAACAGCACGGCCTTGCCACCGTGCTCTTCTTTTTGGAGTGGCGTCATGACGAATTTTATCTTCATCACCGGCGGTGTGGTGAGCGGTTTGGGCAAGGGCGTGACCGCCGCCGCCATCGGCCGTCTGCTACGTTCCCGGGGCATCCGCGTTGCAGGACAGAAGCTGGACCCCTATCTCAATGTGGACCCGGGCACCATGTCTCCCTATCAGCATGGCGAGGTCTTCGTCACCGACGACGGGGCGGAGACCGACCTGGACCTGGGGCATTACGAACGGTTCACCGGCGTGAACGTCACCCGGTCCAGCAATGTCACCAGCGGCCAGATCTACGCGGAAGTCATCGCCCGGGAGCGCCGGGGCGACTATCTGGGCGGCACCATCCAGGTCATCCCCCACGTCACCAACGAGATCAAGCGCCGCATCCGCATGGTGGTGAAGGAGACCGACGCGGAAGTGGTGTTGGTGGAAGTGGGGGGCACCGTGGGCGACATCGAGGGCCTGCCTTTTCTGGAAGCCATCCGCCAGATGCGCAAGGACATGGGCTGGGAAAACACCGTCTACATCCATGTCACGTTGCTTCCTCACATCGGCGCCACGGGCGAACTGAAGACGAAGCCCACCCAACACAGCGTGCGGGAGCTCCGGGGCATCGGCATCCAGCCCGATGTCATTTGCGCCCGCTCCGATTACCCCGTGGATGATGAGGTGCGCAACAAGATCGCGCTCTTCACCGATGTGGAGCCGCGCGCGGTCATCCCCCTGGTCACCGCGGGCACCATCTACGAGGTGCCCCTGACGCTGGAGGACGCGGGCCTGGGGGATTATCTGGTGGAGCGATTGCGGCTGAAGAACGCGCGGCCGCCCGATCTCTCCGGCTGGCGGGAGATGGTGGCCCGCATCTACGCGCCCAAGCCCAAAGTGCGCATCGGTCTGGTGGGCAAATATGTCGAGCTGCAAGATGCGTACATCAGCGTGCGCGAAGCGCTTTTCCACGCCGGCATCGCCGAAGGCTACGACGTGGAGATCGAATGGATCAGCTCGGAAGACCTGGAGCGAGGCAAGCACCTGGAACTGTTGGACACGGTGGCGGGCATCGTCGTGCCCGGCGGGTTCGGCTATCGGGGGGTCGAGGGCAAGATCCTCGCGGCCCGCTACGCCCGCGAGCACCAAATCCCCTACCTGGGCCTGTGCCTGGGCATGCAAGTCATGTGCATCGAATTCGCTCGCTTCATCTTCGATAGCGACGAACCCAACAGCACCGAGTTCGATCCCACCACCCCCTATCCGGTCATTGATCTCATGGCCGACCAGAAGGAGATCACCGATATGGGCGGCACCATGCGCCTGGGATTGTATCCCTGCGTGCTGACGCCGGGCACGAAAGCCCACGAAGCCTATGGCGTGGACCGGGTGGAGGAGCGCCACCGCCACCGCTGGGAGTTCAACAACGCCTATCGCCAGCCTTTCGAAGAGGCGGGCATGGTCTTCAGCGGCCTCAGCCCCGACAACCGCCTGGTGGAGATCGCCGAACTGGCCGATCATCCCTTCATGCTGGGGAGCCAGTTCCACCCCGAATTCAAATCCCGGCCCGACCATCCTCACCCCCTCTTCCTGGCCTTCATCCGCAAGGCCATCGCAGAGCAGCAAGCTCGCGAGGCGGGGGAACAACCCGCGCCATCCCCCTGATTGTCCTTGCCCAAGCTCCCGGTTTCAGAATCCCAAAATTCAATAGACCACGATTTCGAGATTTGTCCCAACGTGATTTCTGCTCCCCAGCGGCGCGCGCCCTGGGGAGCATGCCGTTGAACCCCCCTTCGCGCCGACCGATTTGACGGACCGAGGATTCTTCGCTATGCTGATTCCTGTGAGACGCGGATTGATCTCTCGCGCCGTTGCTTAACTGGCGTCAAGCGCCATAACCTTTTTGGGCAGATCCTCAAAAATCGCACCATGGCAAAAAATTACGCCTCGCCCACCATTTTGACCATTGCGGAAGAGGAGTTGAGCCGCATCGTGCTCGACATCCATGATGGTCCTGTGCAGTATATGTTCACCGCCCTCTCCATCCTTACCAAAATCCAGGATGAGATCGCGGAGGACGCGGCCAAGGCGGACCTCATGCCCGACATCGCCCGGGTGGCCATGTTGCTGGAATCATCATTATACGAGATCAAATTCTTTCTGGGCGCGTTTCGCCCGCCGGGCTTTCGTCATCGTAGGCTAGCCTCCATCATCCAGGGGCTGGTTTTGCAACACGAAGAGGCCACCAACACCCTGGTGGATCTCACCATAGAGAACCTCCCCGACGAGGTCGCTCTGCCCGTGAAAATCACTGTCTACCGCATCATTCAGGAGGCCCTGGCCAACGCTTACAGGCACGCCGGCGTGGAGGTGGTTCATGTTCGCCTGTGGGAAGAGGATGGCTGGATTTGTCTGGAAGTGGCCGATGAGGGGAAGGGATTTGAAACGCCCGATCTGGAATCGCCCCTGCAGGAAAACGATGAGCATATCGGGCTGCGGGGCATGTACGAACGGGTGAAGCTGGTCCACGGCGAATTTCAACTCCACAGTCAGCCCGGCCAGGGCACGCGCATCCTTGCCAAATTGCCCGCCTATGTTTAAGCAACCCATTCGCGTCATCCTGGCCGATGATCACGCCCTGGTGCTGGAAGGGCTGGCCAGCCTGCTGGAGCGCACGCCCGACATCCGGGTCGTGGCCATGGTCACCAACGGCCGCGAGTTGCTGCAAGAGCTGGAGCGCCGGGAAGTGGATGTCATTGTGCTCGATTTGGAGATGCCCTATCATGGGTTCGCCGCGCTGGCCGAAATTCGCAAACGAGAGCTTCCGGTGCGGGTGCTGGCGCTTACCGCATTCGCGGATGGCGAGAGCATGCAAACCGCCATCGAGCTGGGGGCGGACGGCTTCGTGCCCAAAACCGAACCTCCCCGCCAGACGCTCATGGCCATTCGTCAGGTGGCCGCGGGCATGCTGGTGTATCCTCGGGCGGCGCACCGCATGCTCACCCAGCAGCGGAGCGATGATCCCGGACTGTCGGAGCGGGAATGGCGGGTGCTGGAGCAAGTGGCCCTGGGAAAAACCAACGCCCAGATCGCGGAAGCCTTGCACGTGAGCGCCAACACCGTGCGCTTTCATCTGAAGAACATCTTCGAAAAGCTGCATGTGGCCAACCGCACCGAGGCCACCGCCTGGTATTTTGAAAACCGCGTGCGCTTCATGGGTAAGACGCGGCAAAGGTAGGGGAGCTCAATAGCGGATGCGGGCGAAGTAGGTCTGCTCGCTGGCCTCTCGGGCCTGGGCCAGGGTGACGATGCCGCGCGATTCCAGCAGGGGAATGAGTTTGAGGAAGATACGCGCCGTGGTGATGGCGTCGCCCAGGGCGCTGTGCCGGGCCGTGACCTCCACCCCCAGACGCCGGGCGATGGCCTCTATGCTGTGGTCTTTGTGCTCGGGATGGACGATCGCGGAGAGGAGGAGGGTGTCCAGCACGGGCTGAGTGAAGCGCACCTGAGTTCGCTTTTCTGCGGATTGCAGAAAACGCATGTCGAAGGCCGCGTTGTGAGCCACCAGCACCGCGTCTTCCGCAAAGGCGTGGAACGCGGGCAGGACTTCCTCCAGCCGCGGCGCGTCCTTCAAATCTGCATTACGGAGGCCGTGGATGCGCGTGGCGCTGGGCGGCACCGGGCGGCGGGGGCGAATCCGCCGGTCGAACCGTTCTCCTTCCAAAAGGCGCATGTTGACAATGCGCACCGCGCCCATGGCGATGATCTCATCGCTGTCCGGGTCCAGTCCGGTGGTTTCGGTGTCGAACACCAGATAGCGAAGCTGGCGCAGGGGCGTTGCGTCCAGGGAGGCGGCTGGCGCAGGGCCGCGGAAGAGGAGGTCGAAGTCGTAGTATTCGGGCCGGGGCGCGGTGGGCGCGGCCGGGGGAGCATCCTTGCGTTCGGGCGCCCGCAACCGGCCGAGCAGGATCACCAGCCGGGTCTGCGTTCCACTTTCATTCACCTCCACCCACGCCTCTCCTCCATGATAGGCGATGATCTCCTCCAGACTCGGTTCGCTCTCGCCGGATGCCGCCACCGCCTCTCTCAAAGCCTCCGCCGAGACCCTCTCCGTGGGCCAGGTCAGGATCAATTGCACATGCGCCTCGTCGGTCTGAACGGAAAGCGCAGGGGATGGGGGGAGCGGTCGGGTCAGATGGCGGAGGGCCTGCGCCAGGGCCGGGCTGTCCACCCGCACCCAGGACGCCGCCCCATGGAGCGTTTCCTCTTCCTCCTCCAGCCCCAGCACATGCCGGAGAACGGCCATCAAATCGGGCAGATGGATCTCCTCCAATCGCCAGCGGGCCCGCAGCACATCCGCATATTGCTCCAGCGTGGCGTCCAGCGACTCGCTGAGCCGGGCGGATTCCTCGCTGATGACGCGTTCCAGCTCTCGGCGGGTGGATGGATCCATGTCGGAGAATTGCTGCACGGTCTCGATGGCCGCGCGGATGTTGGCCAGTCCGCTGCGCATTTCGTGGCTGAGGGTCTGCACCAACGCATCTCGGCGGTTGCCCACGGCGACTTGCTCGGTGATATCCTCCAGCGTAATTACAAACCCCTGCATCTGCGCTCCCCCTTCCATTTCCATCACCGGGGACAGGCGAACCCGCACCATGCGGCCCTGACGGGTGCGGGTGACGAAGGCGCGGGACCCGGTCTCCTCCCGGTGGCGCAGCCTCATCAGGGCGAGTTCCAGCGCGTCCCGAT
>CAZDCN010000096.1:0-7173 GCA_964503945.1 uncultured Caldilineales bacterium | reverse complement strand
GGTTCGATGAGAATGACTTCGGGGAGTTGGAGAGGGCGGAAGGTGAAGGGCATGGCAATTCAGTGGGAGGAAATCATCACGGGCGGCAGCCCGCCGATACGGATGAAAATGGGAACGCGGATGACGCGGATGAGACGCGGATGAACGCAGATCAGAGAAAAATCAGAAAAATGATCCGCGGATCGGCGCAGATCCTTTTTGGCTCACACCTCCGGGAGGTGGAAACGGAGCCGGATTTGACTTGCGAGCATTCGGTCGGCGGCCTGGTTCGTCGGTCTTAAACAGCGCGCCTCCACCTCCCGGAGGTGGAAACGCTTATTTTCAGAACAGCAATTTTCGATGCATGAATCTCAAGTATACACCAGAAGTTCGGATTTGCCCCAAGATCGTGCTACAATTCTCATCTTATGAGCGTTCTCTGGACCTCACCTCTCGGCCCGATGGGCATGCTTGCGGGCGGCGGGGCGCTGCTGTTGATGTTCCAGCGACATTTTTCCGCGCGCTGGCGGCAGTGGCTACCCGTGGCTCTGACCCTGGCCGCGATGATCGCGTGGCTGATCTTGCGCTGGCAGCCCGCTGGCCTGGGGCGCTGGTGGCTGTGGCAAGCTCCCCTGGGCCTCGAAACGGCCTGGGGCCTGCAATGGGATGGTTGGAGCTGGTTGGCGGGATGGTTGGCTTTCATGGCGGCCTTGGCCGCGCTTCTGCTTCCGGCCTGGCCAGCGCGGCCCGGCTTCACCCCGCCCCGATTCTGGGTTCCCTTCCTCCTGGCTGCATCCTTGCTGGTGATGACCGCGGCTACCTGGACGACCCTGCTGGCAGGCTGGTCATTGCTCCTCTTCCTGGCCGGTTTGCTGGCGGGAACGCCCATCGCGGCCGCGCCGCGGGCATGGACCTTTTTGCTGCTGGCCGGGCTGTTCATGTTGCTTGCGCCCCTGTTCAACGGGCTGGGCTCCCTGGACACAGTTCTGGGCGCGGGGTCGCTGAATCTGCAGGCTCAGCTCCTGCTTAGCCTGTCCGCCATCATCCTCATCGGGGCTTTTCCTTTTCATGTTTGGCTGATCTCGCAACCATCGCGCGGCAGGGGCCCTCAGTTGCTTTTGCATCTCCTGCCGGCTCTGCCCGCGTTGCACCTACTCAGCCGCTTTCAGCTTCCCCTGCTGGGGAGTTTTAGCTGGATTGCGTTGGGCATTGCGGGGCTGCTGGGGAGCGCCATCGCTGCCTGGGCCGCAGAAGATGATGACATGGCCTGGGTTTATGTCGCTGTCAATCGGGCCACCTGGGTGATGCTTGCTTTCGCGCTTTCACGGGAGCAGGGCGCTTACCGCGGCGTTTTTCCGCTTGCCAGCCTGGCTATCGGGTTGCTGGTTTGGGGGTTGATTTCAGTTTCTCGGAAACGTTGGAGCCCTTACCTGGCGCTTTTTTTCTTGATGGGCTTCCCGTTCACGCCCGGCTTTCCTCTCACGCGCAACCTGGCCCAACTGGCTTCATCGGTGCTGGGCTTTCCAGGTTGGCTGCTGATTTTGCTGGCCCAAACCCTGTTCGTGGCCGCGGTGCTCCGCTCGTCCGGCCGCAAAGCGCTTACCGACGAGGATGCGACGCCCGCGGTCCATCAGGCGTTGGTCGCCATGCTCTTGCTTGTGATCGCATTCGGTGCGTGGTGGGGCGTCAACCCTGCGGCTTTGTTGCGCACCGCGGGCCTGGCGCCTGAGGGCATGATCATGAACGTCTTCTCCCAGATCCGCATCGGCGGGCTCATCAGCGGTTGGCTCACCCTGCTCTTGCCTCTGCTGCTGGGCTGGCTTCTGGCCCGCTGGCATGGACGCCTCTTCGCCGGCCAGGAGGACCTGCGCGCCACCATTGCATCCCTCGCAGATCTGGGTTGGTTGGTGCGGCTGGGAAGGACGGGCTTGCATTACGTCGCCCTGGCCTTTGGCTTCGGCTCCGACATCCTGGACGGCGCGGGCCAGTTCGGCTGGGTCCTCCTCATTCTCCTTATCCTCTGGCTCTTCTTCCTCTGATGTCTCGGGGATCGCCCGCGCATCCCTCGGCTATTTCGTCCTTATCATGCCTACGCTCGACCAATTCCTCGCTTTCACGCAACGATTCGACAATCCGGCCCTCATCGCGCCCAGCGTGTTGCTGGCCGCTGCCATGCTCGTGTTCAGCGACTGGCGATGGGCGTTGTTCGCCTTCGCCGGGGTGAAAGTGCTGGCCGGGATCATTTTCCTGCAACTCATGCCGCCCGAGTGGGCTTTGCAACAATGGGTGACGGGCGGTCTCGTGGCCATCATGTGGTTCATGGCCGCACGACGCGTCGATGTGATCCGCCGCAAGCAGCAGGAAACGCCTTGGTGGCAACCTGAATGGCGGCTCAATCCTTCCACCCTGTTGCGGCTTTCCTTTGTCATTCTGTTGCTGGCGGGCCTTTACACCGTCCGTCCCTACATCCCCTTCCCCAAGCTCCCGGCCGACCTGGCCCGCTACGCCACCTTCCTGGCTCTGGCCGGGCTCGTGGCCCTGGGCCTGGGTGATCGGCCCATGCGTTGGGGATTTGGTCTCAGCCTGTGGCTGCTGGCCGCGTCCTTCGGCATTCACGCCTTGCAAACCGATGTGGACACGGTTGGGATGCTGGCCGGGGTGGAGTTGCTGCTGGGATTTGCCATTTCCTACTTCATCGTGGTGGATGGGGCCCGCTTTTGGCCCCGACCGGAGGAAGCATGAGCCTGCTGACATTCCTCCTCCTGGCGCTGGTCGTTTTGGGACTGATCGCGGGCCTGCTGCGCCGCTGGCCGCTGCTTTCGGGCGCGGTCGCAGCCGCGGGCATGAGCTGGTTGGCCTGGTGGCTATGGCGGTTGTCCGCCGAGGAAACAACCGTCGTGTTGGGGCGCGTGCTGTTTCTGGAACAAAGCAACGCCCTGTTGCGATTCACCTTCCAACTGACGCCCCTGGCCCGGGCGCCTTTCATCCTCATGCTGGGCTGGGGCGCGCTTTTTGCCCTGGTTGCAGCGTTGCTGCAGGTGGAACGCAGCTTTATTCCCGCCATCCCTCTGCTTTTGGCCGCCTTCGCGGTCTTCCTGGCCGCCCAACCCCTGCTCTACGCGCCCTTCTGGCTCATCCTGGCGGCTGTGCTCATGGGAATCATCGCCCAGGGCAATAGACCCCGCCCTGCCCGCGCGGCCCTGCGCACCCTTCTCGCCCCCATCTTGGCTTTCCCCTTTTTCCTCTTCGCGGCCTGGGTCCTTTCCCAATCCGCGGTCGCCGCTGAAGACCCGAAACTGTGGAGCAACGCCTGGCGGGCCATGCTGGCGGGCATGCTCATCCTCACCTCGTCCGTCCCCCTGCATGGCTGGATTGTGGCCCTGGGCGAGGCCGCGTCGCCCTTTGCCGCCCCGTTGCTGGTGGGCGTGTGGCAGATCGCGGTGTATGCGTTCCTGCGTCGCCTGCTCTTCGCCTATCCCACCCTGACCGAGTTTGTGGATCCGGGCGTGTGGCTGCCCTGGATTGCGGTGATTCAAATGTTGTGGGCGGGCGCGTTCATGTTCGGCAGCCAGCGGTTGGGCCAGTTGTGGGGCTATTTGCTGTTGTGGATGTTTGGGGCCGCGTTTTTGGCCTGGGGTTTGACCGGCGAATTGGGTAGCAAGGCGATTTTCTGGCTGTTTATGGTCACGCCCATTGTCCTGGCCCTGGCTGCGGCGGGCCTGCAAAGCATCTATCATCGCTTCGGCGAGAATCCCGAGTATGGGAACCTTCACGGAGTGACGGAGCGTCTTCCTCTCTCCGCGCTGGGATTTGCGGCAGGCGGGCTGTTTCTGCTGGGATGGCCCATGGGCGCGCTTTTCCCCATGCGCCTGGCCACCTATCAGGTCGCGGAATTTCGAGCGGGCAATATCTTCCTTTGGACGATGTTGGCTCTGGCGCTGGGCGTGATGGGCCTGATTCGAGCAGCCAGGCATCTAACCGCGCCTTTGCAAGATGCGAGCTTGCAACGGGAATCCCGCATCGCAGCCTGGACCATCGGCCTGCTGCTGGTCGCGGGGGTGATCATCGCCCTCAATCCGGGCCTGATCGCCCCCATCGCAGGCCAGCTGTTAGTGTGGTTCAATATGTTGTAAGGGTTATCGGTGAATGAGGGGAAGATACATGCGCATAGCGACCGGCGCGCCGGGCCAAAACCCGCCTTCCAGCACATAGCCCCCTGCCGAAAGACGATGTGCGTCCGGCTGGCCAATGGCGCCCGAAAGTTCGTAGCCGTCGGCCTGGTAGAACACAACGCCGCCGTTGTCCACCGTCCACCAGGACAGGTCGTAGTCGGTGACGGTGGGAGCGGCCTTGACCGCCATGCGCAACGGGAGCAGCGCCAGGATCAGCAACATCAACAACAGCACAAGCCAATGACGTATTGCATGCATGGTTGGACCTCCTTATGGCTCCTGGGCCGCTTCCAGCCGGGCCAGGCGCTCCGCCAGATCCGCCAGCTGCGCCTGCAAAGCCGCGTTCTCTGCCTCCAGCTGGGCGATGCGGGCCGCCTGCTTTTGGGAGCGCTCATACAGGGCCTGAATCGCAGCCAGGGCCACGCCGTCCGCGTCCATGGTGTTGATGTAGGTCTCGCCCTCACCGCCCAGATCGGGCAGCAACGCGTTGAAGTCCTGGGCCGTAGGCCCGATATGACGAATGGCCGGGTCCTGCTCCTTGTAATTCCAGGTGTTGATCTCGATACGGGCCAGACGCTCCAGCAGCGCCTCCTTGTCCACGGGCCGGAAGTTTTCCTTGGCGTTGCGATCGCTCACCTGATTCCATGAGGAGCCGGAAGGCGCAAGGTAGACCCCGCGGCGGGAGCCGTCACTGCCGAAATAGGTGTAGATGACGAATCCGCCTGTGGAGCGGAAATAGGTCCGATTCTCCTGACTGCATTTCAGGTCCAGATTCGTGCTGTCCGCCCAGATGAAGCAGCCATTCTTGATGGCCTTGGCCCGACGCCCGGCCGCGAAACTGTAATTCCCGCTGGCCAGATTGCCGCTGCCGCCGGGAATGGCGGACCAGGTTCCCGTGGCCTGGTTGTTCACGCCGCCGGCCACCACGGCCCGTTCACCCGCCCGATTGTTGAACCCGCCGCCCACGGTGGCCAAATAACCATCGGCATGGTTTTGTTCACCGCCAGCGATAACCGAGCGGGAGCCCTGAGCCTTGTTGCGATAGCCGCCGGCGATGGTGGCGTAGGAAGCGCCGGAATCGATTTCGTTGCTGAGCCCGCCGCCGATGGTGGATGCGGCGGCATGGGTGCGATTGCCTCCGGTGGTCGAACCATCCCAACCGCCGCCCGCGATGAAAGCGCCTGGTCCCTGAGCCAGGTTGCCGGTTCCCCCCGCCACCGTCGAAAACTCGGCACCGGCGGCGTTGGCGGACCCGCCGCCCACGGTGGAGAGGCGTCCGTTGGCGCCGTTCATCCAACCTCCCCCCACGGTCGCGCCTTCGCTGTAGGCCGTGTTGTCATTGCCTCCGCCCACCGTGGCGTAAGTGGCCCGGGCATGGTTGCTGCGGCCCCCGGCTACGGTGGCATATGTGGCAGTGGCGCTATCCCCATCCTGACTGCCCGCCATGTTGTCCCCGCCGCCGCCAATGACGCCGAAATCGTCCAATACCTTGTTGTTAGTTTGTGTGGGATTTGTCATGCTGGCAGGGCCGCCGCCACCGATAAAGGCGAATTTGGCATGGATTTCATTGAGATACCCGCCGCCGATGGCGGAGAAATCCTCATCCACCGTGTTGCCGAAGCCGCCGCAAATGGCCGTGTCGGTGTTCTCCGCATGATTGCCAAATCCGCCTCCCACAAAGGCATGAAGTCCAGCAGCCTGGTTGGAATAACCCCCGCCAATGGCCGAGCCCTCTCCTGTGGCCAGATTGGCATATCCCCCGGCCACCGTGGCGTAGATGCTGCTGCTGAGATCGCCATCATCGCTCCCCGCCTCATTTCCTTCGCCGCCACCCACCGTGCCGTTGTGATCCCACACCTTATTGTCGGGCCCGCCGCCGCTGATCACAGCTCCCTGGACATTGGGCTCAACCAGATTGTCATCACTTCCGCCAATGATGTTTGGGACACTGCCGTTGCTCTCCGTCCATAACCCGGGCAGTGAGAGCGCAAAAGGTGCGGCTGTCAGAGGTTGACGGCCCAAAGTAACGTATGGTCCGGTTTCCGCTGGACATTGCACCTTGATTTGCAGCCAGCGGATTTTTCCCCTGAACACATCCTGACCAAAATCCAGCGTTGCGGTGAACAAACCATTCACAACGCCGACACTTTCCTTGAGGATGGAATTGCCCAATTGCGAACCCCCCACAGGAGAGGTCCAAAGACTAAATCTGAAATTGCAAGATTCGTTGACTGGCGCACCATTTTTGGTAATCCGTCCCTGATATGTGAAGATGTAGTTTGAGGATGGTGGGATGGGATGGTTTGCTTGAGCCTGGCTTGTGAATAGCCCCAAAAGCATCACAGTCAGGACCAGGAATTTCAGAAAGGCGCGTTTCATGGTTTCCTCCTGAGATGAAATGTTGGGAAAAGAAAAAGTTGAAAGCGGCGTTTGCAGTGATGCTATATTGCTTTTCTGCGCCCCTCTATCCTAATTATACAACCAAATCCGTTCGGTGCGCGTCCGTTAGACCAAAAAGATAGCTTTTGAAAGGGAGATTGTGGTATGATTTCCACCAGCTACAGGCCCGTCCACACGCACGTGTGGGCTTTTTTATGCTGTTGCATATCACTTGGCGTCGTTTGCAAAGCTGTGCTCAGAGCCAACGTTGGCCGAGATTGCCAATAACGTCATGCGTAAAGCGTAAAACGTCATGACCTTACGCATCACGCCTTACGCATTACGAAAGCGACTGTCCGCACCGACTGACTTGCACATACGCAATCTCCGTTCCCCAATTGGCGAGCTATCACGCCTATGACTAAATCCTCCCGTCTTCCCGGTTTCTACAAACTCAGCATTGAAGAGCGGCAGCAACTATTGGCCGAACTGGCCGAGCTCTCGCCGGCAGACCTGACCGCGCTGGCTGGCGGCCTGAGCGAGGCCGACGCGGATGTGCTGGTGGAGAACGCGGTGGGGCTCTACGCCCTGCCCTTCGCCATCGCCCCCAACTTCATCATCGACGGCGAAGAGCTGTTCATGC
>CAZDCN010000095.1:0-7173 GCA_964503945.1 uncultured Caldilineales bacterium | reverse complement strand
CTCACGTTTTACGTTTTACGCATGACGTCGTTGAGCCCTCGGCCAACGCTGGCTAAGAGAAGGTCTCCGCCAACGACGCCAACGTCTATTTACGAAGCAGATCCGATTTTCTTGAATGGGGAATGGCCTGCCCACGCGAAAACGCTCCCGGACGGGCCGGGAGCGGGGAATAGGTCGGGGAGGGAGGCGTCAGGCCGCTTTTTTCTCCTGGAGCAACTTCTCAATGGTCGGGCGAGGAGCAATGTAGTAAAGCCGACGTCGGTACTCTTGCAGCTGTCGATCCTTGGAAAAGACTTTCTTCTCCACGGATTTTGCCTTTTCATACCATTGATGGGCTTTCTCGATGTTCATGGGATGCCTGTCCTCTTGATGAAAGCGAGCCTTAATCCGTTCAGCAGCCCTCTTTTTGGCCAACAGAATGGGGTTTTCGTCGGGGGGGGCCTGAGCTTGATCTTTTTGAGCCTCTGCCATAGCCGCACCTCTGCGGGCAAAGAGTGTTTGGTTGGACGGGCGCATCATCGCGCCAGGGGACAAAGGGTGCTGTACAAATCAGCCCGGTCATTATAGCATGAGGCCGCGAGGCTCTCCAAAGGAAGACAGCTTCCAAAGAGGCCGCTCCCATGAACGCGGCGGCCATCACACGCGCGCAGGCTGTTTGCGAGGTTCGGACGCATAGAGGGTGCGCAAGGCCGCCACGATGAGGACAATGTAGCTCACATAGGCCAGGACTTCGGTCAGGGAAGGATTGCCGTTGTAGCCAAACAGCGCCTTGAGGATTTCACCCAAGGCGGATTGCTCGTCCAAAATGTGGTTCATGTTCCAGAGGGGATCGATGACCGCGGGTATCCAACCCACTTCGTTGAACTCATGCACGCCATGGGCCACCAGGCCCGCGGCAAAGATGAGCAGCAGCACGCTGGTGACATTGAAAAACTGGTTGAGATTGAGCCGGATGCTGGAGGTGTAGAGGAGCCAGCCCAGGATGGCAGCGGCCGCCAGACCCAACGCCGCGCCCAGGAGCACCTGGCCGCCGTCAAGAGAAAAGGCTGCCGCGGCCAGAAACAGGCCCAATTCCACTCCCTCGCGAATGATGGTGAGAAAAGCCAGGAGGAAGAGGGACAGGAAAGGCGTCTTGCGGCCAACCGCGGACACCTCCGCCTCCAGCGCCCGCTTCATCCCCACGGACTGCCGTTTCATCCAGAAGATCATCCATGTGAGCACGCCCGCGGCCAGCAGCATCGTGGTTCCCTCGAAGATCTTCTCAGCCGGACCTTCCAGGGCCAGGCCAATGCGATAGAGGCCCAGGGCGATGAGCAGACTGAGCAAGCCGGCCGCGGCCGCGCCCAGCCAAACCGCAGGGACGAGCCGCCCCTGGTTCAATTTGTAAAGCGCGCCGATGATGATGCCGATGATCAACGCAGCTTCCAAACCCTCGCGCAAAGCGAGCAATGTGGATGCAAACATGGGGGTATCTCCTTGTGTAGATGGTGTGTGGGTTGTGTGTGGGAAACGGCTGTGGGGAGCCGGTTAGTTGGCGAGATAAGCCCGCAAGGCGTCCTCAGGCGTCTTTTCGCTGGTCAGCGCCGCATCGATGCCGAATGCCTGAGCCAATTTGCGTTTGCTCTCCTCCCCCATGCGGCGGCCAATGAAGACCGCGCATTCGGGCAGGAGATCGATGATGCGTTTGGGGTTGTCGTGATGCTGATGCTTTTTGCCTTGCCCCGCGCCGTAGGGATTGGGGCGAGTTTCCAACAACTCGCCCGCGGGCGTATAGAGCTGAAAGGCCGGGGCCATGCCGAAATGGCCGCTCCAGAGCGCGCCGTTGGCATTCACGGCGATGGCGATGAGGGTGCGTTGTGGTTTCATAGGTGGATTCGAGATGGATGGAAGATAGCGCGACTCATTGGGTGGGAAGATGATAGGCGGCCGGGCCGCGGGCCAGAAGGGGACAGCTATCGGGACCGGGACAGGCGCGCAACCCGCAGACCGCGCCGCTGCACAAGGTCGCCTCGGCGGCGACGGCGCCGCCCTGGCCCTGCTCCACGACCAACCGCCCTTTTCTCACCCAAAACTGGATCATGCCCTCCAGTGCGGATTCCTGCACGCCCAGCTTGCGGCTGAGCTGACGCAGGGTCATGGGACCGGAGGCGGTTTGTAATTCGTGGAGGATAGCGTGGAGCATGGCGGGGTCAGAGAATCAGTTTGCCGATTTGAAAAATGAGAAAAGCTGCGAGCCAGGCGATGGTCAGCTGGGTGACCACGCTGAGCCCGGTCCATTTTCCGCCCAACTCCTGACGCATGGCCGCGACCGTGGCCATGCAGGGCGTGTAGAGCAACACGAAGACCATGAAGGCGAAGGCGGCCAACGGGCCATGGCCGTTGCTGGCGCTTTCAAACCCCCGACGAATGGCTTCTCCCAAAGCCGGGGGCTCGCCCGAAGGAGCCTCGGACGACAGCTCCACGCCCAAGATGCCGGGAATGGCCTTGAGGGTGTCTGCAGCCGCCCGGGTGAAGCTGGCGGCCGCGGTCCGGGCCTCGGCCCAAAACCCCAGGTCCTCCTCATGCGCGGGCTGCTCCAGCGGCTCATGATAGACCTGGGCCAGGGTGCTGACGACCACTTCCTTGGCGATGAAGCCGCTCATCAGGGCGCTGGCGTTCTGCCAGTTGCCAAAACCCAACGGATGAAAAATGGGGCTGATGGTCCCGGCCAGGTGGGCGAAAGCGCTGTCATCCACCGGCGCGTCCGCGAAAGAGCCTTCGCCATCCACGGGAATGGCCATGAGGAGCCAGATGACGATGCTCACCGCCATGATGATGGTGGCCGCGCCTTCGATGAACGCCCGGGTGCGCAGCCACATCTCCATCCACACGTTCTTGAGCGTGGGCAGGCGATACGCGGGCACTTCGATGAGCAGGGCGCTGGTTTCGCTGCCCTTGAACAGGGTCTTGCGCAACAGCAGCCCCACGGCCAGGGCTACGAGGATGCCCAGGATGTACATAGTCAGCACCGCGGGGGTGCGGAATTGGGGGAAGAAGATGGTGGCGATGAGCACATAGACCGGCAGGCGGGCGCTGCAACTCATGAAAGGCACGAGCAGGCCCGTGAGGATGCGGTCGGTGCGGCTTTCCAGGGTGCGGGTGGCGTAGATGGCCGGGACGTTGCAGCCGAACCCCAGCGCCAGCGGCACGAAGCTCTTGCCCTGCAGCCCTAGATAGCGCATGTAGCGGTCCATGACGAACGCGGCCCGGGCCATGTAGCCGCTGTCTTCCATAACGGCCATGCCCATGTAGAGGAACATGAGCACGGGCACGAACACCAGCACGCCGCCCACGCCCGCCAGAATGCCGTCGGTGAGCAGGCTGGCGAACCAGGTCCCGTCCAGATGCGCCAGGGCCAGCAGCTCCAGCGCCCAATGGGCCAGATAATCGTTGACGAACAGGCCGATCCAGTCCACAAAGGGCGCGGCCACATCGGTGGAAAGCTTGAACACCACCCACATGACGCCGAAGAAAATGATCAGGCCGCTGAGGGGGTGCATGACCACCGCGTCCACCCGATCGGAGAGGGTGGGGCCCTGCGGCTGCCCGTGCACCGTCTCCAGCACCAGGGCGTGAATCCAGGCATAGCGCGCTTCCGCGATGAGCGCGTCGATATCGGTCTGGTAAAGGGCTTGCAGGCGGTCCCGCTCCCTTTCCGCCAGCTGGCAGATGGCCTGGCCGCCGGGGAGCGAGGCGACTTTTTCGGCGCAGAAATCATCCTGCAGCAATTGCAGGGCCAGCCAGCGGGGAGGGAAGCGAGAGGCCAGGTCGGGGTGAGTGCGAATGCGCTCCTCCAGCCGGGCGATGGCCTCCTCCACCGGGGGATCATAGTGATTGGGCGGGGTGAAATCCAATCGATCCCCTTCGCGGCTGGCGTGGGCGGCCCGCGCCAGCGCGTCCTTCAGATCCCCCATGCCCTCGCCCGTGCGGGCGGTGAGGGGGATCACGGGAATGCCCAGGCGCTGGGCCAACAAAGGGACGTCGATGTGCAGGCCCTGGGCCCGGGCCGCGTCCATCATGTTCAGGGCCGCCACCGCGCTGGGGGTCATCTCCAAAATCTGGAGGACGAGATAGAGATTGCGCTCCAGGTTCGTCGCATCCACCACGATGAGGACGACATCGGGCCGGGCTTCGATGATGAAATCCCGGGTGATGACCTCTTCGGCGGAGTAGGCGGAGAGGCTGTACGCGCCGGGCAGGTCGATGATGCGAAAACGGTCATCGCCATGCTTCCAGACGCCCTCCTTTTTCTCCACCGTCTTCCCGGGCCAGTTGCCCGTGTGCTGCCGGGATCCGGTCAGACTGTTGAAGATGGTGGTCTTGCCGGTGTTGGGATTGCCGGCCAGGGCGATGACATAGTCCCCAACCGCGGGCGTCGGCGCATCCTCCGGCGCGGCGACGTCATCACAATAGGCGCAACGTGTGGTTTTCATATCCGGACGAGTTTATCGACCTTTTCCACCAGGATTTTGTCGGTGACGCCCCGGCCCAGGGCCAGACGGGCACCGCGCACGGCGATGAGCATGGGGCCGCCGTTCTTGTGCACCACCTGCATGACTACGCCGGGCGTGAGCCCCAGCTCGGCCAGGCGACGGGAAAGCCGATGGCCTGCATCGATTTGGACCAGACGCACGGTTTCCCCGCGATGGGCCGCGCTCAGAGGATGGATGGGGGCGTCGATGGAGGGTGCGGCGAGGATGGAGGGCTGCATAGCGTGTTCCGATGGGGCGATGAAATGAATTAAAGGAAATGCGTTGCTCAGGATGCGCGGGCGAGCCGTTCCCTTTCCGCTCTTTCGGGCGATTCCACAGGCCTCTCCTCGTCGAGAGGCGTCACGTCGATCTGCTCCGCCACATGGGCGGCCAGAGAAATGGATTGCCCGTTTGCTTCCACCAACAGGGCTTTGTCGGGGACCGAAGCCAGCACGGTGATCACCGCGCCGGGCCCAATGCCCTGGGTGCGCAGGAAAGACTTCATGATCTCATCCGCCACGATATTGGTGACGATGACCCGCTCCCCCACGCCTACGGTGATGAGGGGGCGAATGGTCTTTTTGCGCTGAACGCCGCCAAAACGAGGCGGAATGGGCTCTCGTTGGGGGCTGAGGGTGGGATTGCCCAGATAATCGGCGAGCTTCTCCGCCAGATCTTCGGGCGTGACATGCTCGAAACGGCAGGCCACGTCCTCCGCGACCTGGGGGTCCAGGCCCAATTTCTCAGCCAGGAACACCTCCCACAGGCGGCGCTTGCGCAGCACCCGCAGGGCAATGGCCTCGCCTTGCAGCGTCAGGGTGACGCCCTTGTAGGGCTGATAGTCCACCAAACCCTTGGCCTCCAGCTTGCGACACATCTGGTTCGCGGAGATGGGCGAGACATGCAGCGTCTCGGCCAGCTGAGAGATGGGGACAGGCTCTTCTCCTTCGGAGAGAAGGGCAATGCGGAGAAGATACATCTCCGCCGCTTCGGACATGGGATCGGTCATAGTTATGGCATGCCTTAAAAAGAAGTGGATAATCTTTAGCTCGCCCCTATCTTACACGAGTCTCTTTGTGTGTGTCAAATTCCAATTGCTGTTTGGCGAAGGGAAGCGCGCGAATTAGATTAGACAGAATCCGCACTAATTTAGACAATCTTCTCATTACGTGGCATAATACGCCTCATGGATTCTATGGCAGACCATAAAAAGCTGCTCGATTTCCCACTGGCCAATAGCGTCATTCTGCGATCGCGCCCTCCATGCGGTATAATTGCCAGGCCAACCCTTTTCGAATCCTGGCGCTGACGCCGGAGAAACCACAATCTAATGATTGAGGGACTTGCTGTTCTCGCTATTCTGGTCATCGCCCTGGTGGCGTTTGCCACAGAACGCGTGCGAGTGGATTTGGTGGCGTTGGGGGTGATGGTGACGTTGATGGTGCTGGGCATTGTCTCGCCGGCGGAAGGCCTTTCAGGATTTTCCAACCCCGCCACCATCACCATTGCCTCCATGTTCGTGCTCAGTGCAGGGTTGCAACGCACCCATCTTCCCTCTATGGCGGGCGCGTGGATCATCCGATGGGCCAACCAGAGCGAAATCAAACTGCTGGTGTTGCTCATGCTGAGCACGGCCATCCTCAGCGCGTTCATCCTCAACACGGCCGTGGTCGCGGTTTTCATCCCCATCGCCCTGCGCATCGCCCGCGAGATGAAGATCGCCCCCTCCCGCCTGCTGATGCCCATCTCCTTCGGAGCCATCCTGGGGGGCACCCTCACCCTGATCGGCACCTCCACCAACCTGCTGGTCAGCAGCATCGCGGCTCAGGCCGGGTTGGAGCCGTTCAGCTTTTTCGCTTTTGCGCCGTTTGGCGCCATCACCCTGGCCGCGGGGCTGCTCTACATGGTCACCATCGGGCGCAAGCTCCTGCCCGACCGGCCTATCGAAGCCGATCTGTTGGACAAGTACCACGTGCGGGAGTACCTCAGCCAGATCCAGGTGCGTCCCAATTCCCCCCTCATCGGCAAAAAGTTGGGCGAGTTGAACCTGGGCAAGCGTTTCGACATCACCATTCTGGACATCCTGCGGGATGGGCGCACCATCCTCCTGCCCGGCGCGTCGCGCCACATCCGGGCCAACGACGTCATCCTGGTGCGGGCGCCGCTGGACAAGCTGCTGGAGCTGCAAAAGATCGAGGGCCTCGAGATCGTCCTGCCCGAGAAACTGCCCCCCCATCTCCTGGACCGCCGCAATGACCTGGGCATGGCCGAAGTGGTGGTCGCGCCTCAGGCCTCCATCCTCGGATTCACCATCAAGGAGCTGAACTTCCGACAACGATTCGGGGTCGTGGCCATCGGCATGTTGCGCCGGGGCATGTCTCTCACCGGGAAATTCACCCACGAGCCCATCATGCCCGGCGACATGCTGCTGGTGGTGGGAGAAAAAAAGGACCTGATCAACTTGAGCAACAATCCCGATTTCCTCCTGCTGGTGGATGTGGCGATGGAGCCGCTTTTTACGCCAACGCCCGACAAACAGGCGCTTGCGGCCCTGGCCATTATGGCTGGGGTGGTGATCACCGCCATCCTGGGCGCGCCCATTGTCATCAGCGCGCTGGCGGGCGCGGTGCTGATGGTGGCGACCCGCGTGCTAACCATGGAC
>CAZDCN010000094.1:0-7176 GCA_964503945.1 uncultured Caldilineales bacterium | reverse complement strand
GCCGATAAGGATGAAAATGGGATGCGTATTCCGTACTGCGTACTGCGTAATGCGTGATGCCTTGAATTTTACGCAATACGAAATACGCAATACGTCCCTCGTTGCCTCGGCCAACGTGGTTGCCAAAGCCTTTTCGCCAGCGACGCCAATGTTAGACTTGCTTAGGGTAGAGAAATGAATGTCCTGATTGAAGCCAGACGTGCTCGCTATGGATTGCTCTGCGTTTTGGTTGCCTTTGCTTTGAACATTGGCTTTCTGATTTCGTCATTGCCAATAGAGACTCTACCCACTTATCCACTCGTCCGACTCGCACGATACTTTGAGCCCCTAGATGCGAATCTCGGTGCAACACTTCACTTTCTTGCTTCCACCTGGGGACGCCTTATCTGGCTGGTGGTGATATTTGGGTGGGCAATTTGTGGTTTGCGTGCCAAAGACATAGGGATAAGATGGGGCCAATGGAAAGAGGGTGTCGTCGTCACCCTGGTCATGTGGGTGATTATCGAAGGGGTGCTTGTGGGGAGCGTTTTGGTGTTGAAGCGACCCCTGTCCTGGCATCCCTTGTGGAATAGGTTGACGCCGGCAGCGATAGCAGCTAACGTGGTGTACTATTTCTTGGGAGTAGCGCTATTTGAGGAAGTGTTCTATAGAGGCTTCATGGTGCCACAGTTCTTTCACGCATTTCAAGAACGCTTCCCAAAACGGAGCCAAGTTATGGCTGTATTGACGTCTCAACTATTGTTTGCGCTAAGCCATATTCCCCATTATCCGATGCCACTCCCAATGCCGGTAGGACTGGGGATTCTGTGGCTTTCAGGCGTTGTTTTGGCGTGGATGTGGCTACGTACAGGTAATTTGTTCATAGTTATTGGCTGGCACGGGCTGATGGATTTCCCTATTCATCTTGTAGCAGCTCCGCAAAACGTGCCTGAAGGGATTACTTTCTTGGTTGGAGTTTTGTTGTTGGCCGGATGGCCGTTCGTCAAGAAACATTGGTTGCAAGCCTAACCCTGCGTCCAGCGGACGCGGCTGCGCCGCGCGCGGACCGTGGCGGTTTTTGGGCGAGAGTGTTTTGCCTGCCGGGTTAGTTGGACAGACACGCCGCGCCGCTGACGCCATCGTTTATTTTCAAAGCAGGAGATTCAGATGACCATCTCGCCACCCCATGCCTCGAACGAACTCACGGTTCGCGGCTTTACATTCCAATGGGGACGCCGCACGTACATCATGGGCATCCTCAACATCACGCCCGACAGCTTTTCGGGCGACGGGTTGATGCAGGAGGCGGACCGAGTGGCCGCGGCCCTGGACCGCGCCCGGCAGATGCTGGCCGAGGGCGCGGATATCCTCGACGTGGGAGGAGAAAGCACCCGGCCTGGGTCTCAACCCGTGCCCGTGGAGGAGGAGCTGCGGCGGGTGATTCCGGTGGTGCGGGCGTTGCGGGCCGAGACCGACGCGATCCTCTCCATCGACACCAGCAAGGCCGCGGTGGCGGAAGCCGCGCTGGCCGCGGGCGCGGACATCGTCAACGATGTGTGGGGCCTGCGGCTGGACCCAAACATGGCCCGGATCGTGGCTGAATCCGGGGCGCCCGTCATCCTCATGCACAATCGCTCCAACCCCAAACACGCGGCCATCGATCCCCAACTGGGCGGGCGTTATGTGGGCGTGGAATACGAGAACCTGCTGGAGGATGTGAAACGGGAGCTGGGCGCGTGTCTGGATATCGCCCACCAGGCGGGGATCCCCGATGATCACATCATCCTGGACCCGGGCCTGGGGTTCGGCAAGACGGTGGCGCAAAACCTGGAGCTCATCGACCGCTTGGATGAGATCAAAGGGATGGGGTATCCTCTGCTGCTGGGGGCCAGCCGCAAATCGTTCATTGGCTACACTCTGAATCTGCCCCCCGACCAGCGGGCCGAGGGCGCGGCCGCGATCACGGCCATCGGCATCGATCGCGGCGCGGACATCATCCGGGTCCACGATGTGCTCATCCACGCCCGGGTGGCCCGCATGACCGACGCCATCGTGCGGCGATGAGGTGAATGCATGCCCTTGGGCGAGCACTGGGAATGGCGGGGCTTTGGCCGCACATCGTCCGAATTCCGGGCCTGGTTTCAAACCCTGCCGCCCTACTATCCCCCCGACGACGCGTTGTTACGCGACGAGTACCTGTGGACGCCTCACAGCGCGCACAACATCAAACTGCGCTACGACGCGCTCAAGATCAAACGCTTCCTTGACCGCGAGGGCGATTTCGAGCGCTGGCTTGAAGACCCGCGCGATATCCTGCCGTTTCCACTGAATCCCGAACGCTTGCGCCAAATCCAGGCGTTATTGGAGGTGCAATTCCCCCACATCCCTGGGGAGCCCGCGCCGCGTGAGGCGTTCCTGGCCCTCGTCGCCCGGGCGCAGCCCCCGGTCCACCGCGTGATGGTGCTCAAACAGCGCCGCCTGAATCGATGGCGGTTGCCTTCGGGCGAAGAAATCGTCGTCGAATGGACGCATATCCGCCGACCCCAGGCCGTGGAGACCGCGGCCCTGGAACATGAGGACCTTTCGGTGCTGACCGCAGCCTGGAAGCAGCTCGTCCCGCGGCTTAGGGGCCTGCGGGCCATGAACTATCTTCAGGCCATTGCCGGCTGGATGGAGGTTTAGACCCGCCCCATGAGATCAATCCGTGAGCAATGCCAGCCACAACCGCCAGTTGGGCGGCGATTCATCCACATCTCCGGCGGCTGCATGGGAAACGGCTCGGGCCGCTTCGTCAGACTCCGTGGCTGAGGATGCCGGCGGAGCGATATAAATGGTTTCCCCTTTTTGCGCCCACCCCAACTCCCCCTTGGCGAATGAATCCACTTGAGCGGCGTCCATGCCGTTGATGGATTCTTCAGCCAGCGCCTGTTGCCGCTTCACCTCATCGATTTCCTGATTCAGGCTGCGCAATTCCATCTGGCCCGAACGGATGCGCATGATATTTTGGGCATATTTGAATGCAAAGATGCTCAGAATGAGAATGGCCAGAAAGATCACCATTTGTCGAATGGTGAGCAATTGTTTTTGGGGTGCCGTTTGTCGCGCCATGAGCGGGAATCTCTGCTGCCGGTGGGGGAAAGACGCCGATGGCTCAATTGTAGCGCATTCCCCGGCCCTTGACAAGGAGAAGTTGCAGGCAACAAAAAACCCCGTTGAAAACGGGGTTCATGCTGTGCCGATGGAGGGATTCGAACCCCCACGGGCCTATGCCCACTGCGCCCTGAACGCAGCGCGTCTGCCAGTTCCGCCACATCGGCTGATGTTCTGTTTGCGAGAATTATTCTACTCGGATCCGGGCGGTTTGTCAAGATCCAGCGTGCGGCGTTCGGTGCGAGTGGTCTTGCGGGTGTTGATATACCAGCGGGCGAAGGTGTTGAACCGGTCCGCGGGTTCGTTCAGCCGCCCGACTTCCATGTTATGCACGGCCGCAGAAGCGCCGTAGGTGTAGAGGGGATAGTAGAGTAGCAGGCCGGGCAGATCGGTGGCGAAGATGCGCTGGAATTCATCGTAGAACTGCTTGCGGGTGGCCCGGTCGCCGGTCAGGCGGGCCTGCTCCATGAGGATGTCCGCCTCCCGATTTTGCCAGCCGCCGAAGTTCTGGCCTTTGGGGCTGATTTGGGAGGAATGCCACAGGGGATAGGGGTCGGGATCGCCGTAGAGTTCCAGGGAAACCAGGGCCGCGTCGAACGCGCGAGGCGCGAGGAAATCGGTGATCATGCCTGTGAAAGAAACGGGGCGGGGCGTGGCCTTGACGCCAATGCGGGCCCAGTCCTGAGCCAGGGCCTGGGCCACCGCGATGGAATGGGGCGCGTCGTCGCTGAGCAAGGTGAACGCCAGCTCCCGCCCATCCTTCTCCCGCACGCCGTTCTGGTCCCCGTCCACCCAGCCCGCCTCTTCCAGCATGGCCGCGGCTTTGTCGGGATCGTAGGGATAGCGGGGGATGTCGGGGTTGTAGGCCCAGGAATTGGGCAGCACGGGGCTGTCGGCCCGTTGGCCCACGCCGGGGATGATCTCGTTGAGCAGTTTCTCCCGGTCGAGAGCGTAGGCCAAGGCTTGGCGCACCTTTTGATCGGCCAGGAAGGGCGCGTCCGCGGCGTCGAAATTGAACAACACCATGGTGTAGCCGGGCATGGGCGAGGTGAAGAGCCGGAGGTCGGGGATGGCCTCGGCCTGGCGCTGGTATTCGGGCAGCACCCGGCTGACGCCGTGGACTTCGCCCGCTTCGGCCGCGGCCAGGATGCTGGGGTAGTCGGGGAAGAAGCGGAATTCCAGCGCGTCGAGATAGGGGGCTTCATCGAATTGCTGCACCACGGGCTCCAGCCGGGCGTGTTGGCTGTCGATCTCCACCAGCTTGAAGGGCCCGCTGCCGATGGGCTGGGTGTTGAGCTGGGCCTTGGGGATGTCCGCGGGTTCATAGCGTTCCCAATAGTGCTTGGGAATAACGCCGAACCAGCGAATGGTCACGTAGTCGGGAAAGGCGGCGTAGGGCTGGGAGAGGCGGAAAACCACGGTGCGGTCGTCGATCTTGGCGGCGATGACCGAGCGCCAGAGGTTGGCCAGGTCGGGCAACACGGGCAGGTCAGGGTCTTGCAGCAATTGCACGGTGAAGATGACATCGTCCGCGGTGATGCGGAGGCCGTCGTGCCAGCGGATGTCGCTGCGCAGGGTGAAGGTGTAGACGTCGCTGTTGGGCCCCGCCTCCCAGGCTTCGGCCAGATCGGGCTGCCATTCCCCATGCTCATCCAATTTCAACAACCCATTGAAGATCAGCGCGCACAAGTCCCGATCCACCTCGTTGTATTGACAGAGGATCGGGTTGATGTATTGGGGATTGCCCGCGACCCCTTCGATGAAAACGCCTCCCCGGGCAGGCGTCTCCTGGGAGGTGTAGGAATAGGTGACGTAGCTGAGCAGGGCGACGACCAGCAGGATGCCCAACAGGGCGATCACCGCCTGCCAACGTACATGACGACTCAATGGCGGGCCTGTTTTGAAAATAGAATTTGGACGCGGATGCACGCGGAAAAACGCGGATGATTTAACAAACTGTGTCCGAAGGCCGTGTCAATCCGTGTCCTCATTTTCATTCGGATCGACGGGCCGCCGCCCGCGCATGCCATTGCAAAAAACGGGCGGCGAGGCGCGGGCCAGGCGTGCGTCAGCCCACCACGCGCACAGTGATCATCGTCAGCAGGACGAAGAGGATGCTGAGGACGATGGTCGCCTGGTAGAGGGTTTTCTCCAGGCCGCGGCGGGTGCGATAGACCGTGGTGTCGCTGCCGAAGACGCTGCCCGCGCCGCTGTTTTGGGTCTGAAAGACGATGAGGGCGGTCAGCGCGGCGCCAAGGATGATGAGAGCAATCAGCAGAAAGGTAGCCAAGGTTGTTTTCCTCCAAATGAAATCAGCAAGGTATTATAGCACCGCCCGCACCCCACGCCAAATCTCACGAATCTGATCACAGCAATTTCAATTGGGTGTCGCTCACCGCCCCCGGCTTCTCGCAAGCCCGCCCGGCGATGAAGTCGCCGGGCTAGAAAACCGCGCCGGATGAAGTCCGGCTAGCCCGCGCGGGCGCTGTTTCGCAGCCGGGGGAATGATCCCCCGGCGAGGGCGGGGGCAAACACAGGCCAAAACGCCTCGGAACAAAGGCTTGGGGGGCGGGTTTTCGTAAATTTGAAATTGCCGGATCCGAACATGAAGTTGCACGCCCGGCCTTTTTGACGTATGATTGGTTGCTCCAATCATTTGAAGGACACCCTTATTGACGTGCAAACGCTCATGGCGCCTGCTTTATGACCGTACAACCTGCATCGCCGCGCAACGATGTGCGCCTCACCTTCGACGACGGCCGCATTTTCTCCGGGCCCGTGGGAACGCCGCTGGAGGAATTTGTGCTGGCCGCGACCGCGAACGACGACGGCCCTGACGCCATCGCCGCGATCGTAGATAACAAATTGACGGAGCTTTCGCGGCCCGTGCTGCAAGATGGCCGGGCCACTCCCATCCGCCTGAACACCGCGGACGGCGCCCGCATCTACCGCCGCTCCCTCACCTTCATGATGATCGCGGTGGCCAATCGCGATTTCCCCGACGCCCAAGTCTATGTGGAGCATTCCACCGTCAACGGGGGCTACTATTGCCGCGTGGAGGGGCGGGAGCCTTTCAGTCGGGAGGAGTTGCGTCGGCTGGAGGGAGCTATGCGGCAAGTTGTTGATGCAAACTTGCCTATCCGCCGCCAACGCGTGCCCATCGAAGATGCCATCCGCATCTTCGAAGAGGCGGGGGACGAGGAAAAGCTGGCTCTGCTCAAGCAACGGCGCAAACCCGATCTCATCATCTATGAATTATTGGGAACCAAAGATTACTTCCACGGCTACATGGCTCCCAGCACCGGCTACCTGCGCTATTTCGCCATCGAACCCTCGGACGGCGGCTTTCTCCTGCGGTTTCCCCGGCAGAACACGCCTGCCACCATCCTGCCCTACCAACCCCCCACGCCCCTGTATGAAGTCTTCACCCAATACAGCAACTGGCTGCGGCGTTTGGGCATCCGCAATGTGGCCGGATTGAACGAGATCATCGAATCGGGCCAGCTCACCGAGGCCATCCTCGTTTCCGAGGCCCTGCACGAGCAGCGCATCAGCGAGATCGCGGACGCCATCGACGGGCAGCGAGACCGGGTGCGGGTCGTTCTCATCGCCGGGCCTTCCTCCTCGGGCAAGACCACCTTCGCCCGGCGCCTGGCCGTGCGCCTGCTGGCCGTGGGCCTGCGCCCCATGCCCATCAGCGTGGATAACTACTTCGTGGATCGAGAGCACACGCCCCGGGACGAGAACGGCGATTACGATTTCGAATCCCTGTACGCGGTGGACATCGCCTATCTCAACCAACAGATCAATGACCTCATCGCCGGGAAGGAGGTCACCCTGCCCGAGTTCGATTTCGCCACAGGCCAGCGCCGCCCGGGCCAGACCGTGCGCATATCCTCCAAGCACATCCTCATCATCGAAGGCATCCACGCCCTCAACCCCGAACTCCTACCCCAGGTGAACCGCGACGTCTGCTATCGCATCTACGTCAGCGACCTGGCCCAACTCAACCTGGATCGCTACAACCGCATCTCCACCACGGACGTG
>CAZDCN010000093.1:0-7272 GCA_964503945.1 uncultured Caldilineales bacterium | reverse complement strand
CGATTCCTTCATCATCGGGCGGCTCTACAAAACGCCCCAGCAGCAGGAATTCTGGCTTGATAGCGGCGAGCCGGAGCGCTATGGCCGCGAGTTCGCGGAGGAGATCATCTATTACGACTTCCAGCTCGCCAAGGAGGTGGGTGAAAATGGTCGGCTCCTCATCGACGCCTGGATGAGCCTGAATGAAGCCCTGCGCGGCCCCGCGTCCTTCCCCGACTACGAGGTGGATGACCCGTTCCGTCGCCGGGCCGAGGCTTATGATCGGTTTCAGGTCGCGTTCAAAGAGCGCCTGGAAGAGGAAGGGCTGGCCGCGGTGGCCTTCAACTTCGCCGCGGGCAATTTCACCAAACCGGAACACTATCTTGACTGGTTTCCCCGCACCCTGGAAAGCTACACCTACCTGGGATTCCACGAATACGGCTGGCCCGCGCTGAAGCCCGGGCCCGACGTGGCCACGGCCGCACTCTACTATCGCACGTGCATGGACGGCATCCGCCAGCAATACGGCGATAAATTCAAGGTCATCATCACCGAAGCGGGCCTGACCATGGCCTACGGGCATCCCCAAAACCCCGACGAAGGCTGGCTCAACCAACGGAGCCCCTGACCGAAGAGCAATACTGGCAGAGCTTGCTATGGTATAACAACGAGATGCTGAAAGACCCCTACGTGATGGGCGCGTGCCTGTTCGAAGTGGGCCACGCCTCCCGATGGGTCACCTTCCGGCATCTGGGCGAAGACAACCAGGGCAACCCCATCCTCCTCATGAACCGCATCGAGGCCCTCAACGAAATCCCCGGCCCGCCCGAGCCGCCGGAGCCCCCCGAACCGCCGGAAGGGGACATCGACCAACGGGTGGACGCCCTGGTGACGGCGCTGTCCCATGAACGGGACGTCATCGCCGATGTTCCCGGTCAGGCCGATGAGCTGGAACGCACGCTGACGCCCCTCACCGCGCCCGCAAGCCGGGCCATGGAAAACGAGATGCTGGCCCGCAACCTGCGCACCCGCATCAACCAGATTCGCGCCACCCTCACCCAATTGGAGGCGAATCCCGACATCGATCCCGACGCGCTCCAGCGCATGCAGGCCGAGGCGGACCTCATCGCTCAGCAGTTGGACGCGCTCTCCCCGCGGGTGGCCGCGTCCCAGGCCGCGGGCCAGGAAGTGCAGACCGTGGCCCAGGCCTTCCCCGCGCAAAAACGGGCCGCCCAGCAGACCCCCGGCCTGCTCGCGCAGGTGGAGTCGCTGCTGGAGCGGGCGCAGCAACTGCAATCGGACCTGCCCGGCGGGGAATTTTCACCGCCGGCCGGGGTGCAGGACATCCGGGAGGATATGCCCCACCATCCCACGAAAACCTGGCCCTCCCGCCCCCTCTCGCAGATCCAACGGGTGGTGGTGCACCATACTGTCACCTCGCCCGAGACCGACCCCATCGCGCTGGCCCGGGCCCTCATCGCCCGCCGCGACCTGCCCGGCCTGCCCTACCACTTCCTGGTGCAGGGAGACGGCGACAGCTTCTGGGCGGAATCCCTGGAAACGGTGGTGGGCCAGACTTTGAAAGAGGACGTCAATCAGAACAGCGTGGCCGTGGCCCTGGCCGGCAATTTCACCGATGACCCGCCCCCCGAGCCGCAGCTGGACGCGGCCGCGGCCATCATCGCCCAGCTGGTCAAGACTTACAGCCTGAACGTGGAGGAGGACATCATCGGGCGCAGCGAAGTGGACCCGGTGGCCTCGCCCGGCAGGCAATGGCTGCAAGGCGCGAAATACAAATTCACCCTGCTGGAGAAAGTGCGGGCGTTGTTGGAGGGCTGAGGAAAGGCGTGGGACTGTTCTGTAAATAGCCGTTAGCCTCGTCTGCGGAGAACTTCTCAGAGCCAGCGTTGGCCGAGCGCTCAACGACGTCATGCGTAAAACGTAAAACGTGATGGCCTCACGCATCACGCATTACGTATTACGCAATGGGTCGCCCGCGGCCGAGGCGAGATTCCCCGGACACCGGACCCCAGACCCCGGACCCCGGACCCCGGACGCCGGACGACCATTATCTTCATCCCTATTGGCGTGCAAGGGCCCATGAGGTCTAGAGATAACGGGGTTGCATTTTTGCCTGGGTCGTTATGTTTGTTGGGAATAGGGCGCGCGGTGTACAATAAACGCCGCTATGGAGATTTTCCTCAACGGTTTGCGGCAGGCCCTCGCCCTGATCCTCCATCTGGACCCCAACCTGTTGGAGATCGTGCGGCTGTCGCTGGCGGTCAGCGGCCTGGCCCTGGTCATCAGCGCGCTCATGGGGCTGCCCGCGGGCCTGTTCCTGGGCCTGAAGGATTTCCCAGGTAAACGCGTGGTGGTGGCCCTGGTCTACACCGGCATGGGCCTGCCCCCGGTGGTGGTGGGCCTCACCATCTATCTCCTGCTTTCCCGCCAGGGCCCGTTGGGCGAGTTGGGGTGGCTGTTCACCCCCCGGGCCATGATCCTCGCCCAAACCATCCTCGCCCTGCCCCTGATCATCGGCTTCACCATGACCGCGGTCGCGGCCATTCCCCCGGCCCTGATCCTGCAATTGCGCTCCCTGGGCGCGACCCGGCGGCAGGTGGTGCTCACCCTCCTCTACGAAGCCCGAGCAGGCGTGCTGGCCGCCCTGGTCGCGGGCTTCGGAGCCATCATCTCCGAAGTGGGCTCCGTGCTCATCGTGGGCGGCAACATCGAACACAAAACCCGGGTGCTGACCACGGCCATCGTGCTGGAAACCCGCAAGGGCAACTTCTCCCTGGCCATCGCCCTGGGCATCATCCTCCTGGCCATCACCTTCTCCGCCAACTGGCTGCTTTTGCACCTGCAGGGCCGCCTGGACCCCCGCCAACAGTAATATGACTCCCATCCTCCGCCTGGAAGCCATCCGCCACAGCTACGGCGACCGCTTCACCCTGCGCATCCCCGAGCTGGACATCCTGCCCGGGGAGATCTTCGCGGTGGTGGGGCCCAGCGGCGCGGGCAAGAGCACCCTGCTGCGCATCCTCAACTTCCTGGAAAAGCCGCAAGCGGGACGGGTGCGCTTTCATGGCCGAGCCTACGATGCGGGCAACCTGCCCATCGACCTGCGGCGGAAGATGACCACCGTGTTCCAGCAACCCCTGCTGCTCAGCGCTTCGGTCTGGGGCAATGTGGGCTATGGCCTGCGGGTGCGGGGCTCCCGCAACGGGCATGACGCCATCCAGCAAGCCCTGGAGGAGGTGCGGCTGGCCCATCTGGCGAAACAGCCCGCGGACCGGCTCAGCGGGGGCGAAGCCCAGCGGGTCTCCCTGGCCCGGGCCCTGGTGCTCCATCCCGAAATCCTTTTCCTGGATGAGCCCACCGCCAATCTGGACCCCAGCAACGTGCGCATCATCGAGGACATCATCCGTCGGGCCAATCGCGAACGAGGGATGACCGTGGTCCTGGTCACCCACAACATCTGGCAGGCCCGCCGCCTGGCTCACCGGGTGGCCCTCCTCTTCGACGGCGAGATCATCGAGACCGCGGCGGTGGATGCCTTCTTCCGGCATCCACAAGACCCCCGCACCGCCGCCTTCCTCTCTGGCGAACTGATTTACTAATCATGTCTGAACTTACCCATCTCGACGAAACGGGCGCGGCGAAAATGGTGGACGTCAGCCACAAGCCCGTTACTCATCGCACGGCCATCGCCGCGGCCCGCGTGGTCATGCAGCCCGAAACCCTGGCCGCCATCCGGGCCGGCAATGTGAAAAAGGGGGATGTGCTGGGCGCGGCCCGCATCGCGGGCATCATGGCGGCCAAACGCACCCACGAGCTCATCCCCATGTGCCATCCCCTGCTCATCACCAAGGTGGCGGTGGATTTCGATTACATGGAGGATGGCATCGCCATTCGGGCCACGGTCAAATGCCAGGGCCAGACGGGCGTGGAAATGGAGGCGCTCACGGCCGCGTCCGTGGCCGCGCTCACCATCTACGACATGGCCAAAGCCCTGGAGAAAACCATGCGCATCGAAGATGTGCATCTGCTCTATAAAAGCGGCGGCAAAAGCGGTGAATTCCGCGCCGAAGACGAATCACTCACCCACACATCACAGGAGTCCCATCCATGAACGTTCGAGTGCGCCTTTTTGCATCCCTGCGCGAGATTTTCAAAAGCCCTTATCTGGAAGTAAACCTGCCCGATGACGCCACCGTCGCGGACCTGGTGGAAGTCATCCGCGAGGAAGCGCCCCACCTGGGCCGGGGCGGACGATTCCACGTCACCATCAACAAGGATTTCGTGGACATGGACGCGCCTTTGCACGACGGTGACGAGGTGGCCATCTTCCCGCCCGTGGGCGGCGGCCAGGCCCGCAAGAAGTTCTGGCTCACCACCGAACCCCTCTCCCTGGACGACGTGGCCGCGTTGGTGACCGCGCCCGAGGTGGGGGGCGTCGCGCTCTTCTCCGGCACGGTGCGGGGCGTTACCGGCGACCTGCACACCGACCATCTGGAATACGAAGCTTATGTCGAGATGGCGGAAGCCAAGCTGGCGGAGATCGGCGACGAGGTGCGCCAGAAATGGTCCCAGGTGCTGGACATCGCCATCGTGCACCGCATCGGGCGGGTGGATGTGACCGAATCCTCGGTGATGATCGCGGTGGCGGCCGCGCATCGCGACGGCATTTTCGACGCCTGCGCTTACGCCATCGACCGGCTGAAGCACATCGCGCCCATCTGGAAGAAGGAAGTCACGCCCGACGGCGACTTCTGGGTGGAAGGCCCGGTGGACGAAACCAGCCCGCCTGTAGTGGAAGTGTAAGAAAAAGCCCGGCGGCCTTGACGGCTGTCCGGGCTTTTCATGCGTTTGGGGAGTTGTGCTGCGGCCGGACACGCCATTGTGTCGGTCGCAGCAACTTTGCCAAGTTTTCCAACCTGACGGCCCCAAGCTTACCTCACCCAGGAAGGATTTGTCAAGGAAGAAAAATGCATGGAAAAAGGCGCTGTCTGGGCAACGACAGCGCCTTGCGGGGGAACGAAATGGGGGCGTCGTAACTAGAGGATCTCCAGCTCCTTGAGCTTGGATTCGGGCACCACGCCGTTTTCCCAACCCCGGGCCTTGTAGTATTCCTCGAGCATCAAATCGAGCTCGCAGACATGGCCCTCGGAGCCGGGCACGGTGCTGGGCTCCTTGATGAAGCGTTCGGGCAGGTAGTCGCTGCCTTCCCGGAAGCCCGCCAGGTTGTTGAAGTAGCGCTCCAGATTGTAGATGCGCTCGCCCGCCTTCAGCAGTTCGTCCGCGGTGAGGTTAGCGCCGGTGAAGGTGTTGTACTGCTCCAGATATTCATCCACGCCCTCGGCGAACGCACTGAACTTGCAGATGTCGAAGCTGTCGGAAATGGCGTGGATGTCCTGGAAGACCTTGGTCAACTCGCCTTTGCCCTTCCACTCCAGCGGGTCCACCTTGAGGGAGCCGAAGGGCATGACGCCCAACTCGGCCGCGGGGGTGTAGGCCCGCAGATGGCAGGCGCCGCGATTGCTGGTGGCATAGGCGATGCCCATGCCTTTGAGGCCGCGCGGGTCGTAGGCGGGAATGGCCTGCCCTTTCACGCTCATGGCGATTTCGGGATGACCCAGCTTTTCGGCCGCGCCGGCCGCGCCCAGGCCCAGCAGCTTGCCCGCCTCGGTCTTGGCGTAGGCGATGTTCTCGATCATGGCGATCATGCCGTCGGCATCGCCCCAGGCGAGGCTTTCGCCGTTCACCGTCCAACCGTTTTCGCTGGCTTCCATGTACATGGCCAGGGTCACGCCCAGCTCGATGGTGTCCATGCCGAAACGGTTGGCCTGGTCGATCATGAAGGCCGCGGCTTCCTTGTTATCATTGCCGCACATCGCGCCCAGCGACCAGATGGACTCATACTCGACGCTCTCCATGTGCACTTTGTACTTGCCTTCGGGCACCTCCACCTCGATCTTACAGGCCACGGGGCAGGCGTGGCAGGTGGGATCGCCCACCAGAATCTCCTCGCGCACTCGCTCGCCCGAGATGTGTTCATAGAGCTCCTCGCCATTATCGCCGATAAAGGAGGCTTTCTTGCCGTTCCACGCGGGCAGCGCGCCGATGCTGCCGGTGATGTTCATGAGCACATTGGTGCCGTAGACGCTGAGGCCGCCCTTGCGCGGCGCGGTGATGTTGGCCTCGGCCATGATGGTGGAGAGGGCTTTCTTGTCCGCTTCCTTGAATGCGTCGCGGTCTGCGGGCTTGGGCTGATTCTTCTTATCGCCCACGAACACGATGGCTTTCAAATTTTTGCTGGCTCCCACCGCGCCCGTGCCATTGCGTCCGCAGGCCCGATCATCCTTGTTCACCCAGTTGCCGAAGCGCACGCCGTTCTCGGCCGCGGGCCCGACCGCCATGACATCCACATACCTGCCCGGATGCTTCTCCATCAGCGCCTTGTGGGTCTCATGGGTGGTCTTGCCCCACAGATCGCTGGCGTCCTCAATGCTGACCTCGCCATCCTTGCACAGCAGATAAACGGGATGATCCGCCTTGCCGGTGATGAGCAACGCGTCAAAGCCGGACCACTTCATGTAGGCCGCGGTCCATCCGCCCATGTGGCTGTCGGCGATGGTGCCGGTGAGGGGGCTGCGAGTGACCGCGCTGAGACGGCCGCTCATCTTCACCTCGGAGCCGGTGAGAGGGCCGGTCATGATGGCCAGCATGTTATCGGGCGACAGGGGATCGTGGATGCCGTGGTCGAACACATACTTCACGCCCAAGCCGCGACCGCCTAGATACTTGCGAGCCAGTTCGTCATCCACGGGCTCATACGAGATGGCGCCGGTGGTCAGATCGATGCGAGCCACGCGATTGTGAAACCCTGCGAGAGTCGTTGCTGTCATAGCAAAACCTCCTGTGAACTTGGGACTTCCTTCATTGGAAGCCTGGGGAAATAATGGAAATGGGGATGGGATTGGCGTGAGGAAAAAGAAAAAGCGCCGTGTCAAGATGACATAGCGCCTTCGAGATTGTTGTGCTCCCAAATCACGGGCTTGATGCCAGAAGCGATCCGGGGGGTATGGCGTTGACTGAATGCAAGATCAAACGTCGCGTTCAAACGATCACCTGAATGAGTCTGCGAGAGAAGACAGTTCCGTAACGACCCTATTTTAGTCCAGAAAAAAGACGTTGTCAACAGCCCCGGAAAGGGGCGACACTGTATCAGTTTAGTAGGTGGCCGTTGATGTGGCGACGGAGGTTGCGCACCCAGTCTTGTTGGCTGTCGGC
>CAZDCN010000092.1:0-7284 GCA_964503945.1 uncultured Caldilineales bacterium | reverse complement strand
AACTATTTCCCCTTAAACCCACTGCATCCCGCCATGGCTTCTTCACCCTCCCGCGTCGTCCACGTTTTCGCCCTGAACGGGCCAGTCATCGAGATTCAGAACTGGGTTATTGGCCACATCAACGACACCTATATGGTGCACACAGGTCAAAATGGACATTCTGCGCGTTATGTTATGCAGCGCATCAACAACCATGTCTTTCGCCAGCCGCTGGAGGTGATGGAGAACATCGTCCGGGTGACCGCATTCCTGCGGAGGAAGGTCCAAGAGCGGCATGGCGATCCCGATCGGGAAACCCTCACCCTCATTCCCACCCGCGACGGCGCGGCCTATCACGTGACGCCCGAGGGCGAGTTCTGGCGCGCTTACAAATTCATCGAGGGAACCCGCACCTTCGAGCATCCTCAAAACCTGGAGCATCTCACCCAGGCGGCGCGGGCTGTGGGGCGATTTCTGCACTTATTGGATGATTTCCCTGCTAACCAACTCCACATCACCATTCCCGGTTTCCATCACACGCCCAAACGTTTCGCGGCGTTCATCCAGGCGTTGGATGCGGATGTTCACAATCGCGCCAGCGCCGCCCGCGACGCCATCGCTTTCGCCCTGGCCCGGGCTGATGACGCCAGTCTCATCACCGACGCGCTGGCAACGGGCGAATTGCCCCTCCGGGTCACCCACAACGATACGAAACTCAACAACGTGCTCATCGACGAAGTCACGGGCGAGGGCGTGTGCATGGTGGACCTCGACACGGTCATGCCCGGCTCCTCCCTCTTCGATTTCGGGGATCTCGTGCGCTCAGCCGCGAACACAGGTGCAGAGGATGAGCAAAACCTGGACCGGGTGAGCCTGGATCTGGCCCGATTCAAAGCCATTGTGCGGGGATATCTGGCGGAGACAAAAGAGACGCTGACCGCGCAAGAGCGGGCGTGGCTGCCTCTGGGAGCCCGAATCATCACCTACGAGCTGGGGCTACGCTTCCTCACCGATTATCTCAACGGAGATGTCTACTTTCGCATCCATCGCCCCGACCATAATCTGGACCGGGCGCGGGCGCAGTTCAAGCTGGTGGAGGATATGGAGATGAAAGCAGGGGAGATGGAGCGCATCGTCGCCAAGGTGTGAGGCGAAGGGGTAAGGAGGCGGCGACAGCCTGTTCACGCCATCCACATTACTTTCATTGCGAAGGGGCGCATGCAGACGCAAGCAGTTACGGGGGATTGCCAATAAAAGGAACGGGGGATCGGTACGCGCGCCCATGTTGAAACGCTCCCCTACAGCCTTCTCGGCCCAGGAGATTGTGCATTTTGATGTAAATAATGAAAATGATGCAATATTTCTCCCAATGCATCAAATTCATCAAAATTTTCCCCTCAATATGATATAGATCATACTTTGCAGGACACTGCACTGTTATGATAGTATCGACATCAAATTGTACGATTCTTCACTCTTCCAATTCCCATGGCAGAACTCCTCACCACCAAACAGCTGCAAGAAATCTTGCAGGTCGATCGCACCACCATCTACCGCATGGCGGAAGCGGGACGCATCCCGGCCATCAAGGTGGGAAACCAGTGGCGTTTTCCTCGGCATCAGATTGAAGCCTGGCTATGGCAGCAGAATCCCCAGGCTACGCTAGCAACGCCCACGCCTGTTATCCAGAACGAAGACGCCCCCGATCTTCCCACCCACTCCTTGCAGCGGATATTCCCCCTGGAGTGTGTTCAGCTCATTCAGGACACTTATGCCGACCTGCTGGATGTGATGATGGTGATCGCCGATCTCCAGGGAAATATGATCACCCGCCCCAGCAATGAGGCAGGCTTGTTCACGGCCACCGAGGCCTCACCCAACGCCCACCAGCGTTGTCTGGAACATTGGGTCAGCATGGCTGGCGACCCGCGATTGCAACCCGGATTTCAACGAAGCCATCTGGGATTGCTTTGCGCTCGGGGCTTGATCCGAGTGGGAAATGAGATCAAAGCCATGCTTGTGGTCGGCGGCATCGCTCCCGATGACTGGCCCCCCAGCGAAGAGGAAATCCAGGAGATCGCTGATTTTCTGCAAATCGAGCCTGAGATTATTCGGGATCATGTGGATGAAGTGCATCGGGCGGATCGGAATCGCATGAACGAGATTCTGCCCTATGTGCAACGCATCGCTGACGTATTCTCATTCATTGCCACCGATCGCAACAAACTGTTGCAACGACTCGATAAAATCGCTGAACTGACGAAACTTTAAACATCCCCCCAGCAACACATTCAATTCAGAAAGGAGTGGCTCCATCCATGAAACGCATTCTCATCCTAGGCGGCGGCACCGCCGGCACCCTTGTGGCCAACAAACTCTATCAAGAGCTGGACCCCGAAGAATGGAAGATCACCGTGGTGGATCGGGACGACCTGCACTACTACCAGCCCGGTTTCCTTTTCATCCCCTTCGGCATCTATAAGGGCCGACAGGACGTCACCCGCTCCCGCCGACGCTACATCCCTCGCGGGGTTGAGCTCATTCTGTCGGAGATTGAAGTCATCGAACCCGACAAAAACCTGGTGCGCATCAAAAAAGACAACCGCACGCTCCCCTATGATTTCCTCATCATCACAACGGGCTCGCACACCGCGCCTGAGGAAACCCCTGGTCTCACCGAGCACGAATGGCGCAAAAGCATCTTTGATTTCTACACGGTGGATGGCGCAGTGGCCCTGTCCAAGAAGCTTCGCACCTGGCAGGGCGGGCGTCTCGTGCTGAACATCACCGAGATGCCCATCAAATGTCCGGTGGCCCCGCTGGAATTCATGTTCCTGGCCGACTGGTTCTTCCACGAACATAATATGCGGGACAAGGTGGAGCTGGTCATGGTGACGCCCCTGGACGGCGCGTTCACCAAACCCCGGGCCTCGGCCATTTTGGGCAACATCTTGGAGGAGAAAAACATCAAGCTGGTGACCAATTTCGACACAGGCGAAGTGGACCCGGACAAGAAGAAGCTCATCTCTTACGATGAACGCGAAGTCGAATTCGACATGCTGGTGACTATCCCCACCATCATGGGGAGCGAGGTCATTGAACGCTCGGGCATCGGCGATGAGCTGAATTATGTGCCCACGGAGAAATACACTCTCAAGGCCAAGCACTTCGACAACGTCTTCGTGCTGGGCGACGCCACCGACCTGCCCAGCTCCAAGGCGGGCTCCGTAGCCCACTTTGAGGGTGAGGTCTTCATCGAAAACTTCTTGCGCTATATCGATGGCCTCGATCTGCTTCCCACCTTCGACGGTCACGCCAACTGCTACATCGAATCGGGCTTCGGCAAAGGCTTCCTCATCGACTTCAACTACGACGTGGAGCCCCTGCCCGGCAAATATCCGCTGCCCGGCATCGGCCCCTTCTCCCTGTTACAGGAATCCCGGATGAACCACTGGGGCAAGATGATCTTCCGCTGGATGTATTGGAACATCCTGCTCAAGGGCAAGCCCATGCCCGTCACGGCCGAGCTGAGCATGGCCGGCAAATGGCTGTAGGAGGAGGTCCCCATGGCAGAAAACACCCCCGTCCCCGTGCAAGGCGACGTCCAGACCCAATTGCAAACCCTCAACGCCAAGCTCGATGCTCTCACCGAGCAGGTGGCCGTGCTCACCGATTACGTTTTGGAGCAACGCCAGCGTCAGCAGGAATGGAATGAACTCAAAGAGGACCTGACCCCTATCGGCATGGAAATGGCCTTTGCCGCCATGGAAGAGTTGGAGGAAATCGAGCCCTATGTGCGGCTGGAGGACATCCTTTTCTTCCTCAAGCGTCTGGCCACAAATCTGCAAAACTTCGAGTACATGCTCGATCAACTGGAAAGCATCAGCGATCTCAGCAAAGATATCACGCCCGTAGCCAATGACGCCATGTTGGTGGCCATCGACCAGCTCGAGGAGATGGAGAAGAAAGGCTACTTCCAGGTCATCCCTGAGGTCAAATACATCATGGACAATGTCATCGAAGCGTTCGGGCCCGAGGATGTGCGGGCCCTGGGTGACAACATCGTCCTCATCCTCTCCACCGTGCGGAGCATGACCCAGCCCGAGATCATGACCCTGGTGCAAAAGCTCACCGAATCCACCCAGGAAGCGGTGCGCGTCCCCGATGAGGATCTGGATATTTCCTATCTGGGCCTCATCCGCCAGATGCGCGATCCGCAAATGCGCCTGGGGTTGGCCCGCACCATGCAACTGCTCCGGGCCATGGGCAGCATCGCTCCGCCTGAAAGCGCTTCAGGCAATGGCAACGCCCCATCATAATCCGACGTTTGTAAGGGCCTTTACCGCACAAACGTCCGGTTTGATGGCACAATAAAACCAGACAATTTCCCTTTTACAGACTCTACTCACAGACCCAAGGAGACGAAGACATTATGGCAACTCTGGCTGATTTGAAACTGGACGCCGACGGCTATCTGGCGGATCCCAACGACTGGACCCCTGAGGTGGCGGAACTGTTCGCCCAGGATCTGGGCATCGAACTCACCGATCGTCACTGGCAGGTGATCAACTACGTGCGGCAGGAATGGGAAAAGAACGGCGAAATGCCCTCCCTGCGTCGCATCACCAAGCAGTCTGGGGTGCCCACGAAAGAGCTCTACAAACTCTTCCCCAAAGGCCCCGCTGGCAAAATCGCCAAGATCTCGGGTCTGGGCAAGCCTAAAGGCTGCATCTAATCCCCAAAGCAAGGGATCAGGATGTCGCTTTGCTCCTGCCATTTTTGTCAATCCTGATCCCGTCTTCCCCTTCATTTCATTCCCTACGAACCGACCCACAAAGACTCAGGAGGCCTCCCATGGCTGACGAAGACCGCAAACTCGCGATTATCTGCTCCAAAGGCACCCTCGACATGGCCTATCCGGGCCTGGTCCTGGCCAACGCGGCGCTGATGATGGGCATCGATGTCGAGATGTTCTTCACCTTCTGGGGCATGGACATCATCCATAAAGAAAAACAGCATAAATTGAAGTTCGTGCCCGTAGGCAACCCCTCCACCGGCATGCCCAACATCGTGGCCGTGCTTCCCGGCATGAGCCCCATGGCCACCAAAATGATGCAAAAAGGGCTGGAAAAGATCGACATGCCCCCAGTGGATGAATTTCTGGAAATGATCCATGACGCGGGCGGCCGCATCTGGGCCTGCCGCATGGCCATGGACATGATGGACCTGACCGAAGATGATCTCGTCGACGAAGTGGACGGCGTGGTCGGGGCCATGGAATTTTTGGAAATGGCCGAGGGCGCACAAATCATCTTTATCTAAAACCAGACGCCTCTGGTTTTCCCCTACACACACCACATACACTTGAAAGGAAGGCGCGCCTTCCCCAAGGGACCGTCGGTTTGCACCGACGGTTTCTTTTGTGGTTATTCAAACACCTCAATTTGTTCAGGACTGTGGATGATCATCTGCGGCGTTCCTTTGTGTTGGGTCACCTTGCCTGTTATCCATACTTTTTTGCCCCGGTAAAGTTCCGCCGGTGGCGCAGGGAAATTATCGTAATCCTTTGCCTTGATCACAGCCACAAAATCGCCCCGTTTCTTGCCGAAATTGAGGAAGGTGATAGAGCCGATGTCCTTGGACCGGACAATGCGGCCCTCCACGGTGATGGTCTGGCCCAGGTAATTGCCCGCCTCCTGCCAGGGGACAACGCCCTTGGGCGGTTCTACAGCCTCTGCCGCGTCATTGGAGGACGTAGGAGCCCCGTGCTCTGTCAGAATCTCGATCTGGTCGGGCGATTCGACGATGATTTCGGGCGCGCCCTTATATTCCTTGATTTTGCCATGGACGCGGACGCGCTGGTGGAGATAGAGTTGATCGGGCGGTTGAGGGAATTGGTCGAAGTCGCTGGCAAAAATGACCACGCTGAAGGTGCTCCGCCAGTTCTCATGAAAGTTGAGAAAAGCGGCTTTGCCCGAATTGTAGGTGCGCACCACCTCCCCCTCCACAATGGCCTCCTGCCCCACATATTTCCCTGCCTCCCGCCAGGAGATAACAGGGGGTTGGGTGGAGGAGACAGGTTGGTTTTCGGCGGAAGCCATGTCATCGGAACGAGATGCGCCACCGTCCAAGATCTGGATCTGGGCCGGGTCTTCGATGACGATCTCGGGCGCGCCTTCGTACATTTTGACCACGCCCGTCACCTCCACGGTCTGCCCGTCGAAATAGGATGCAGGCGGCTCGGGGAAAGCGTCGTAAATGCCGGGAAAGAGAACCAGCGTCAGCGTGTTGCGATAATCGTCATCGAAATTGAGAAAGGTGACCTTGCCCGAATCATAGGTGCGCACGATCTCCCCTTGCACGGTGACTTCCTGGCCTACATGCTTCTCCGCTTCCCGCCAGGAAATGACGCCGCCTGGCGCTGGCGTGGATTGAGTGGGACGCGTCTCCCCCCCGGCATCCTCCCAATCGCGGGCCATCACCCGGGCCAAACGGGCTACGACGTTCGCGTCATCGGTGATAATGCCCAACTCCCGGTTCAAGTCGAAAGAGGTGTAGCTCAGGTTAACCGAGCCGACGAACGCCCGTTTGCCATCCGCCAGTATGGCCTTGGCGTGCACGTAAGGGGCTTCCAGAAAGACGACTTGCACTCCGGCTTCCTGCAACCGCTGATAATTCTCGGTAGCCCTGTCATCTTCTCGCAACGGCGCGATGAACCGCACATCCACGCCTCGCCTGGCCGCCTTCTCCAGCAGCCGGGTGATCTCATCATCCAGCAGCGTGGCCTGTTCCAGCCAAAGGGACTTCTTTGCCTCTTGGATGAGGGAGGTGATGCGCTCCCGGCTGTTGACCGGGCTCAGCGCCAGCGGACTGTCATCGAAAAGCTCAACGCCCTCGCCCGCCCAATCCGCGTCAAAGATAGCCGCTACATCGGCCACCACATCGGGCTGAGTCGTAAGGACGCCGTACTCCCGGTTCTGAGTGAAGGAGCTGTACGTGAAGTTGAAGGTGGCGATGAGTGCGACGCGGTCATCCACCACCAGGGATTTCTCGTGGTTGTGTTTGAACGCGCCCGGTGCCCACTTCACATCCACGCCCCCTGCCTGCAATAAACGGGCGGTCTCGGCGTTGCTTTCTCCGCCGCCCACAGGCTCTGGGTCGATGAGCACGCGCACATCCACGCCCCGTTTGGCCGCCCGGATCAAGGCCTGTCGGGCCTCGCGGTAGGTGAACAAGTAAATCTTAAAGCGAATGCTCTTTTGCGCGCCATTGATGAGTTCCAACACGGGTTCAGGGCCGTCATCG
>CAZDCN010000091.1:0-7294 GCA_964503945.1 uncultured Caldilineales bacterium | reverse complement strand
TTTTAGCCCGCAGGTCGCCTGCGGGTGTTCGACCGCCAAAACATCCCATGCGGAGCAAGTCGCACATGAGGTGGTCTTTTTTGTCTCAGAGGAAATGGGTCGGGTATGATACCTCCATGACCGCGCTGCGACGCCATCTCCTCATCCTCCTGCTATTTACGCTGTTATCCCTGGCGCTCACCTGGCCTTTGGCGGCCCATTTCACCACCCACGCGCCGGGTGACGGCATCGACGATCCCGCGCTGGCGTGGAATTTGTGGTGGGCGAAAGCCAGTCTGGTGGATCGGGCGGGCCAGGACGGGCTGATACACAACCCCTTCCATGGGGATTCCATGTTCCATCCCATCGGCATCAACCTGGCTTTCTACACCCTCACCCTGTGGAACGGCGCACTCAGCATTCCCCTACAGGGCGCGTTCAGCCTCATCTTCACCAACAATCTTCTTCTCCTTAGCAGCTTCATCCTATCGGGGTTCGGGGCTTATCTGCTGGCGCTGGCGCTGTTGAAAGACCTCGCAGGTCTGGCAGACCTGCGAGGTCTGCGCGCGGCGCGGCTGGCCGCGCTGTTGGCGGGCCTGCTCTACGCGTTCGCATCGGCCAAGCTCTTCTACGCCTCCCTGGGCCAGTTCAACATCGCCTCCTCCCAGTGGATGCCCTTCCTCGCGCTTTATCTTTGGCGGGGATTGCGCAGCCCCTGGCGCTGGCGGGAGGGTTTCTTCCTGGGGCTGTTTCTCCTCCTGCAAACCTGGGCGGAGCTCACCTACGGGACCTTTGGCGTGCTGCTCATCGCCCTGGTCACCCTGGGCGCGCTGGCCGCCCGCGCGAAAAACCTTCGAGGTCTCGCAGACCTCGAAGGTTTCAAAGCGCCCTTGTTCAACGCCCTCATGGCCGCGGGCATGTTCGCCGCGGGATTGGCCCCCTATCTGGCCAATATGCTGCCCGACATGCGCGCCAACGGCGACTTTCTGGTGGAAGGAGGCGGCTTCTCCGACATTTTCTCCGCGGACGTGCTGGGCTTCTTCTTCCCCACCCAGCTTCATCCCCTGTTCGGCGGCCTCATCCGCGCCCTCAGCGACAACTCCGCGCTGCGGCCCGACGGCTCCCAGTTCATGGTGAACAAGGGCCAGCACATCTATCCCGGTTACATCGCGCTGGCCCTGGTTGTCGTGGCCCTGTGGCGCTTTCGCCAACGCTGGCAAGTCTGGGCCCTGGCCGCGCTGACGGCCTTCTTCACCTGGGCCGCGCTGGGCCCGCAGATTCGCGTCAACGGCTACAACACCGGCATCCCCGGCCTCTTCGCTCTGCTGGTGAAAATCCCCTTCTTCCAGGCCAACCGCTACCCCAGCCGATACAGCATCATGATCTTCCTGGGGCTGGGATTGCTGGCCGCGCTGGGAGCATACACCATGCTGGCCCGAGCCCGCGCGCCCGCGCGCCAGGCCGCGCTGACCGCGGGCCTGGCCGCGCTCATCCTCTTCGAGCACCTCAGCATTCCCCTCCCCATGTCCGACTTCCGACTGCCGCCCGCCTACGCCACGGTCGTAGCCGATGAACGCCGGGACGCCCTGCTGGACCTGCCCGTGGGCTGGCGCAACGGCTTCAACGTCTTCGGCAAGTCCGATGTCATCATCATGTATGAGCAGTGGTGGGAGACCTACCACGGCAAGCCCCTGCTGGGCGGCAACACCAGCCGCAATCCCGAGCAGAAATTCCAATACTTCATGGAAAACCCCGTCATCGGCGTCATCGCCGCGCTGCAAGATGACCGCCCGGCGCCCCAAGCCGATCTGCAGCGGGCCCAGGCCCTGGGCGCCGACCTCCTGGCCTTTCTCAACATCCACACGGTGATGGTTCACCGCGATAAGGTCCCCGCCGACTTCGAAACCCGTCTCGCCAGCATCCTCCCCATCTCCCTGCAGGAGGAGCAGGATGGCGTGGCCCGCTACGAAGCCGCATGGCAGCCCCTCGACGCGCTCGACCTGACGCCCGCGGATCCCGCGCTGAAAACCCATCTCGATTTCGGTTGGGGCGTTCCCGCCAGGTGGGGCGAAGAGGAGGGGGTGTGGGCTGTGAAACCGGATGCAGCCCTGTTGCTGCCCGCATCCCCCCAAGCCAGTCGCCTGACCCTGACCCTCTTCGCGCCCGACGCTCAAACCTTGCGGCTGAAACTGGATGGCGACCCCCTGGCCGAGGTAGCCTTGACGCCCGGGGTTCAGAAAGTCGCGCTGGACCTGCCCCCGGCCGCGGATGGCTTCCCCCGCCATCTCACCATCCACGCCCAGACCCCGTTCAATCCTGCGGCCATCCCAGCCGCTGCGCCGGTGGGCGAAACGGGCGTCACGAGCCCCGCGCACATCGTCGCCCGCAGCGCGGGCAAGGACATCGGCGATTTCGGGCATCTTTACGTGAACGGCGCGGAGGTCAGCCCCAACCAACGGGGCTACAACCTCGCGGCCATCGACCCTCAAACGGGCCGCGTGCTGGACGCGGTCGTCTTCGACACTCACGATCCGCGGCAAGCCCCCGCGGCCAGCGCGGCCATGGCCGCATGGATCCACGCCCTGCCCCAGGGCGTCATCGTAGCCGGCGCAGTGCGGGATGCGGCCGCGCTCAGCCTGGGCGAGGACGCGGTGGGAGCTTTGCGCAGCCTGGGCGTAGAGGATGACATTCGGGGGCAGTTGCGTCGCGCTCACGCCTTCATCGGCGTGAAAGGCGCCGCGCCGGGAACAGCCCTCAGTCAGACCTCCGATCTGTGGCCCGCGACCGTCGTCGCAGGCCAGGGCTTCACCGCGCCCACGCCCGGGTTCGCCTTGCTGAAGCTGACGTGGCGCGCGGGCAGCGAATGAGTCGTCGAGAGCCCGACAGGTCGGTTTTGTGAATTTCCGATGGCGTCCTATCATCAGACCATGAATTCTCAACCCATCGAAGGCCATCAAAAAGCCGCGGTCATCGCCTACTACAGCCAGTGGGATGGCCGGCGCACCTATGTAAATCCCGCCACGGTGGTGCAAGCCGTGCAGCGGCGCCGCCTCCCCTCCCACGCCCGCATCCTCGACATGGGCTTCGGCAACGGCGAGATCGCGCTGGCTCTGGCCCGGGCCCATCCCCAGGGCGTCGTCGAGGGCGTGGACCTGACCCGGCGGAATGTGGAACTGGCCGAAACCAAAGCGCGGGAGCAGGGGATCGAAAATGCGCGGTTCTGGGTGGCGGATGTCGAGACTTGGGAGCCGCCCGCAGGCCGCTACCATGCGGTTGTGGCCATGCAGGTGATGCAGTTCATCGCCGACCCCGACGGGCTCATCCGTCGCGTGTTTCGAGCCCTGCGACCGGGCGGGGCTTTCCTCTTCGCCACCCCTTTCCTCCCTCCCGATCCCTCTCTCCACCCCTTCTTTCTGGACGCCTACGCCCGAGTGGTTCCCAACAGCTTTCAATACCGCACCGAGGATGCCTGGTATGAGGGCCTGTTCGCTGCAGGGTTCCATCGCATCTACACCGCCAAAGCCCACTGGGACCCCAACGCCCAGCCCGAGGGCTGGCAGCGAGCCTATCGGCAGGCGGTGGCAGCCCACAGTCTGGACTTTGAAACCGCCCGGCGGCACACCTGGGGCGGGCTCATCAGCGCCCGCAAGCCCCAGACATGACCCGCATGTGACTTCTGGCACTGGCGCATGTGACCTCCTGAGGCGTATGCTGGAAGAGGATAGCGATACCGAGTCCATGTTCACCTCAGGAGGTTTTGTCATGACCACCCAACCTACTCGAACAGATCCCCCATCCAAACCCAACCGCACCTACGTCACCGGCAGCATCCTGATCCTGCTGGGCATCCTGTCCTTCGCGGCGCAGATGGTGGAAAGTCCCCTCTTGGGCATGTTGATCTTGCCCGGCCTGGGGCTCATCTTCATCGTCTGGGCGTTGTTGCTGCGCAGCTTCGGCCTGCTCATTCCCGGCGGGATTTTGTTGGGCGTCGGGACCGGCAGCATGCTGGCCGCGGGCGTTCCCATGGATCTCGGGCCTTATGGCGGCGCCGCGTTCATGCTCGCCTTCGGCCTGGGATGGACCGTGATCACGCTGCTTTCGCCCCTGACGACCAACGGCTTCCGGTGGTGGCCGTTGATCCCGGGCGGCATTCTGGCGGGCGTTGGCCTGCTCGCCCTGGCGGGCGAATGGGGCGAACAGGTTTTGAATCTAACCAACGTTGCCTGGCCGCTGATATTAGTGGGCCTCGGGGTTTACATCATGCTCAAACGCACGCGGAGTGCATAACATAAAGTAAAGCATAGAACCCACGGCCATCACCAGCATCCTTTCCGGCAACGGACCCCGGACTCCGGACTCCGGACGCCGGACCTCCAAACTACCCCATGTGTCTCGACCGATTTCGCAGCGAACTGACTCTGCTCAGCGGGCTCATCGCCGCCGGCGTCGTCCTGGTCGTGGGCGTGGCGTTCTTTTTCACCCAGGACGCGGCCGCGAAGGAAGCAGCTCTGGTTCTGGCTCTGAATTTCTTTGCGATGTTTACCTTCCTCCTGGCGTCACCCTGGCCCGCGCAACGGGCGAGCCGGATGCGGGTCTTTCTGGGGCTGCTCACTCTGAACGTCATGGCCTTGCTGGCCCTGCCTTCCCATTTCGATGGCTTTCTCATCCTCTTTTTTGTACTCAGCGTCACCGCGGCCAGCGCCTTCGCCGAGGAGGAATGGCGCTGGTGGCTTGTGGGATTTTCGGCTATTACCATCGGCTTTTTTCTGCTGCAAGAGCGCCTTCTGAACGCCATGCTGGCCGCGGGCATTTACATCGCGGGGTTCTACTTCTTCGCCATCTTCGCCCGCGCCCTGGCCGAAGCCCGGGAGGCAGAAGCTGAGATCAAGCAACTCTATGAACAACTCCAGGCGTTCTCCCAGCAGGCGGAGGAGCTGGCCGTCATGGAGGAGCGACAGCGCCTGGCCCGGGAGATGCACGACACCGTGGGGCATCGCCTCACCGTGGCCGCCGTGCAGTTGGAAGCCGCACAAAAGCTCATCCCCCGAGACCCGGAACGGGCGCAGAACGCGGTGGGCGTGGTGCGGGAGCAAGTGACCGCCGCGCTGGCGGAGCTGCGCCAGACCGTAGCGGCTTTACGCTCCCCTGTGGAGGAGGACCTGGCCCTGGGCGCTTCCCTCCACCGCCTCGCGCGGGCCTTTCAAGAAGCCACGGGCATCCAGGTCGCGCTTTCCCTGCCTGATGACCTGCCTCCCGATATCCCATCGCCTCAGCGCAAAGCCCTCTACCGGGCCGCGCAGGAAACCCTGACCAATGTGCAAAAACATGCGGACGCCCGGCGCGTGTGGATGACCCTCTCCCGCAGGGGGGATGCCCTGACGCTGGAGGTGGAGGATGACGGCGTGGGGCTGGATGCCGTCCTGTCGAGGGATGCTCCTGGCTTTGGGTTGCTGGGTCTGCAAGAGCGGGCCCGGGCGCTGGGCGGCGAATTTCGCCTGGAGCCCCGGACCCCTCGCGGCGCCCGGGCGACGTTCACCATCCCATTGAGCGCCTCCTTGCCCACCGACTGATCACCACGCTACAATGCGAGACATGACGCCCTCGACCATCCATCTCCTGCTGGTGGACGACCAACGCCTCATGCGGGACGGGCTGCGTCTGTTGCTGGAGATCGAGCCCGATCTGGTCGTGGCGGCGGAAGCCGCCAACGGTCAGGCGGCGCTGACCGCGTACGAAAAAGCCCGGCCCGATGTCGTGCTCATGGACATCCGCATGCCGGGCATGGATGGCGTGGAGGCCACCCGCCGCATCCTGGCCCGCTGGCCCGACGCCCGCATCATCATCCTCACCACCTTCGACGATGATGAATATGTGTTCGAGGGATTGCGCGCGGGGGCGTTGGGGTATCTGCTCAAGGCGGTGTCGGGCGAAGAGCTGGCCCGGGCCATTCGCACCGTGGCCGCGGGCGGCGCGCTCATCGATCCCTTGGTCACCCGCAAGGTGGTGGAAGCCTTCACCCGCCTCTCCCCGCCGCCCGCCTCCGCCCTGGCCTCGACTCTGCCCGAACCCCTGAGCCCGCGCGAGTTGGAGGTGCTGCGCCTGCTGGCGGCAGGGTTGAGCAACCGGGAGATCGCCCAGCGGCTCTATCTGGCCGAGGGCACGGTGAAGAACTACGTGAGCAACATCTTGGGCAAGCTCCACGTGCGGGACCGCACTCAGGCCGCGCTGCGGGCCAGGGAATTGGGATTGATTTGAATCAATACACTTTCCCATGCGATCCAACATGAACCAAGATGATCTCCCGCTCTCGAATTTCTAATTCCAGAGTGATGCGATATTGCAAGTTGATGGAAACCGAATGTAGCCCGGTCAATCGGCCTTTGAGGGGATGCAAGCGCAGGGAGGGGTGAAAGGGGTCCTGCTCCAGCAAGGCCAGGGTCTTTCGATAACGATTGAGGAGATCGAGATGGCGTTTGAGGAAGCGTCTTTGATGATCACTTCCGAGGCGTCTTCCATGGCCCGGGCGATGCTGGAAACGCCCTGGGTTTTGAGCTGATTGGCGGTAATGATAACCATACGTTCTTTTGTGTGATTTAGAGTGCGCTGGTGCATGCTATTTAGGTTTATTGTAAGCTATTTTCGGGTAAAGATCAATGCCACGCCCGTCCAAATGAGGGGTTTCGTTCCGTTGACGGATGGAAATCGTGCTATAATGACCTTCAAACGACTATTTCCGCGTCACATTGCTGTGGCTTCGCTTCAATGGAGAAAGAATGATGAGCCCGAAAAACACCTTTGGTTCCCGAACCACCTTCGACGCGGGCAGCGGCCCGGCGGTGATCTATCGTCTGGATGCATTGGAAAAGGAAGGGATTGCCAACGTCTCCCGCCTGCCCTATTCCATCAAGGTGCTGCTGGAAGCCGCGCTGCGTCAGGTGGATGACTTCACCGTCACCGAAGAAGATGTGGTGAAGCTGGCCAACTGGCGGCCCCAGGCCGAACGGGGCGAAATGCCCTTCAAGCCCGCCCGGGTGGTCATGCAAGACTTCACCGGCGTGCCCGCGGTGGTGGACCTGGCCGCGCTGCGCAGTCAGATGGCCCGGCAGGGCAAAGACCCCAGCCGCATCAACCCCCTCATCCCGGTGGACCTGGTCATCGACCACTCGGTCCAGATCGATCGCTTCGGCTCCCTGTTCGCCTTTTTCTACAACGCGGAGCGAGAATTCGAACGCAACTACGAGCGCTACGCGTTCCTGAAGTGGGGCAGCCAGGCCTTTGACAACTTCAAGGTCGTGCCCCCGGACACGGGCATTAT
>CAZDCN010000090.1:2841-7296 GCA_964503945.1 uncultured Caldilineales bacterium | reverse complement strand
TTCAATGGCCTCCTTGTACACCTGGGCCTGCTTGGTGTCGGGAATGAGCACCATGATCATGTCGGCCTCGGCGCAGGCTTGGGCGGTGGGTACGACCCGCAGGCCTGCGGCCTCGGCTTTTTCCCACGAGGGTGAGCCTTCATACAAGCCCACGCGCACATCCATGCCGCTATCTTGCAGGCTGAGGGCGTGGGCGTGGCCCTGGCTGCCATAGCCAAGGACGGCGATCTTCCGGTCTTTGATTTGGGCGAGGTCAGCGTCTTTGTCGTAGTAAATCGTTGCCATTTTGTGATAAGTCCTTGTGGAAAGAGGAAGGATGGGAGCAAGATTGGGAGGAGGAGGGATAGGAGCAGAAAGGGGGCAAACCTTTAATCCTAATTCTGAATCCTATCTACAAAGCCAGCCTGCGGGCGTGTTTGCCGTTGCCATTCTTGCCCGCGGCGCCGCGAGTCATGGCCACGGGCCCGGTTCGCACCATTTCGGCGATGGGAAAGTTGGAAAGCAGATCGATGAGGCTATCCAACCGGGACTCGTTGCCCACGGCCTGGATCACCAGCGAGTCCATACTCACATCAATGATCTGCGCCCGATAAATGTCCACCAGCTGCATCACTTCGGGTCGGGTGTGAGCGTCCACCTTGATGCGAATGAGGGCCATTTCCCGACGCACCGCGGGCTTGTCGGTCACGTCCTCCACCCGCAGCACATTCACCAGTTTGTAGAGCTGCTTGATGGCCTGCTCCACCATGGCGTTGTCGCCGTTGACGGTGAAAGTAAGACGGCTGACGCCGGGCGTCTCGCTATGCCCCACCGAGAGGTTCTCGATGTTGAAATTGCGACGGCGAAACAGACTTAACACCCGGCTGAGCACGCCTGGCTTGTCCTCCAGCCAGGCGATGATAGTATGTTTTTCAAACGTAGAGGAATCGCGAGCCATGGGAAAACTCCAGTTTATGATTTATGGATTCATGATTAAAGATTAGGAAGTTGGGCGTGCGTGGCGCCAGTACAATTTCTACTTGAATCATCAATCTTTGATAATTGTTGTTACCACGCCGGTTGCAGACCGCTGGGACCCTGGACGATGGGGCGGCGCATCAGGTTGTCGATGGCCTCGCCCGGCTCGACCATTGGGTAAACATTGACCTCCTCCTTCACCTGGAATTCGATGAGGAAGGGACCGTCATGCTCATGGGCCTCCCGCAAGGCAGTGGTCACATCCTCGCGTTGGGTGACCAAGCGGGCGGGAATGCCATAGGCTTCGGCTAGTTTCACGTAGTCGGGGCTCTGGATGGGCGTGCCCGCATAGTTTTTCTCATAAAACAGTTCCTGCCACTGGCGAACCATCCCCAAAAAGCCGTTATTGATGATGGCGATCTTCACGGGAACTTTTTCCTGCATGAGCACGCCCAGCTCCTGGATGGTCATCTGAAAACCGCCATCGCCCACCACGGCCCACACGGTCTCATCGGGCGCGGCAAAGTGTGCGCCGATGGCCGCGGGCAGGGCGTAGCCCATGGTGCCCAGGCCGCCGCTGGTGAGCAGTTGGCGGGGACGGTTGTGCAGGAAGTATTGCGCCTCCCACATCTGATGCTGCCCTACATCGCTAACAACGATGGTTTTGCCTTGGGTCACATGCCACAGCTCCCGCATGATCATAGGCGGAATAAGCTCATCCACTTCCGCATTGAGGATGTCCAGCTCCTCTGATTCCCGGTTCCATGCATCGATTTGGGCCATCCAGTTTTTATGCTGCGCGGGCTTCACCAGTCCCAACAGCGCCCGCAGCGCCTCCTTTGCGTCCCCGAGCACGGCCACATCCGCGGGCACGTTCTTGTTGATTTCCGCGGGATCGAATTCGATATGAATGATCTTGGCGTTGGGCGCAAACGCATCCAGGTCGCCCGTCACCCGATCATCGAAGCGCATGCCAATGCCGATGAGCACGTCGCTCTGTTGGATGGCGTGATTGGCCCGGGCCTCGCCGTGCATGCCACACATGCCCAGACTGAGGGGATGGGTTTCGGGGATGTCGCCCAGCCCCAGCAACGTCATGGCCACGGGGATGTGCGCCCGTTCGGCCAGCTCTCGCAGCTCGTTCTCCGCATGGGCCATCTGCACGCCATGCCCGGCAATGATGACGGGCCGGTGGGCGTTGTTAATGAGCTCGGCCGCGGCCTCCACCGCCTTCTGGTCCAGTCCAAAATAGGGACGATAGCCAGGCAGATCCACCGTCTCCGGATATTCGAAGTCGGTCTCGTCATTGAGCACATCTTTGCAGATATCCACCAACACCGGGCCGGGTCGGCCAGTGCGGGCGATGTGGAAGGACTCTTTCATGATGCGGGCCAGGTCCTTGACATCGGTGACCAGGTAGTTGTGCTTGGTTACAGCCTGGGTGACGCCGGTGACGTCGGTTTCCTGGAAGGCGTCGTTGCCAAGGAGGGTGGTGGGCACCTGGCCGGTGACGGCGACGATGGGCACGGAATCCATCATGGCCGTGGCCAGCGCGGTGACCAGGTTGGTGGCCGCGGGGCCTGAGGTGGCAAGGGCCACGCCCACATCGCCTGTGACTCGGGCGTAGCCATCGGCCATGTGCCCGGCCCCCTGCTCGTGGCGGGCAAGGATATGCCGCACGGGATATTGGGGCATGGCGTCGTACACGGGAAGAATGGCGCCGCCGGGATGTCCAAACACGGTGGTAACGCCCTCGCGGATCATGGCTTCCCAAACGATCTGTGCGCCTGTTCGTTTCATGGTCTTCTCCTGAATGGGGATGGTGGGAAAAGAAGAGCCTTCAACCTGCCGCTGAGCTGCTGCGACGGGGCTGAAGGCTTCGTTGCCTGGTTTAAGTTGTCCAATGTCCAACGTCCAATGTCATTGCGCTCTGACAATTAGCCATTGGCCATTGACCATTGAGAATGAAAAAGCCCTCTCCCGGTTGGAAGAGGGCCTGTAAAATGTTCTTTGATGCTTGCTAACGTCTTTGACGTCTGGCATCCGCCTCCTGTCCAACCGGTATCGGCTCCTGGCCGCTAATAAGAGCGAGGAGCACAATAATAATAACGAGGACAAGCAGGCTGATGCCGAAGATCATTTGGTGATGGGAGAAAATGAGCGTTCTGAGGTGAAATCTCTTAAGTTGGCGGGCATTATACTCAGTTCAGGACGGGCTGTCAAATCATGCGAGAGGGCATGCGCCCATGTGCAGGAAAGAGATCATGCGTCCTCCAGCAAAGCATGCACCCGTTGCAAATCGGATGCTAGCTCCGCAGCCAGCCTTTCGTTGGAAATGGACCATCTCAGGCCAGGCATAAAGGTGACCACCGTTTTATCATCAAACATCTGATAATGCAAACCGAAGAGTCGAACGTAGGGCAAACGCACGCCGGGGCGTCCCAGCACCAGGACCTCGGGAAAGATGACAGGGTGGGAAATAAGGATGTCGCGAGCGCCAGGTGAACGGTAGTGTCCTAAAATGCGCAAGATCAAGATGGCAACGAGTCCGATGAGGATGACAAAAATTTTACGAAAGATACCGATGCTGTCCAGGTAAAGAGCAAAGATGCGCATGAGGGAGAGGCTCTGGCGGGAGCGACGCATGGCCTGACGCTGCGTTTCCACTGCCTTGTGCAGCAAGGCCAGTTTCTCCTCCCGGCCCGTGGATTCATCTTCCATGACTTCGGGGAAGCGCTTCACCTCGGGGGTGCTCACCCACGCAGTCTCCAGATCCATGCATTGGTATTTGTTCATTGTCAGAAACTGGATGATGTTGGGATTTTCGCCAGTCAGACGTCGCGAAGTCATTTGCAAGGCTAACACGAAGGCCAGGATCGCGTTGGTGCCCCTTTCTTCAAAAGCCCGTCGCCCCAGGCCAGGGAATTGGAAAGTCGCGCGTTCTTCATAAATCAATGGCGCATAATCCCGCCTGGCTCGCTCCACCCAACGGGAATCCACCCGCCAAACCAACTCCCGAACCCGACGCCTTTCCCCCACGCCCCTGCCAGGAGCAGCCTCCGCGGCCGGGAATTGCAGAGAGCGCCGATAGATCTCCGCTCCCCCGCGCATCATCGTGTTCCCATCCAAATACGCGGTGAAGTTGCAAATGGCTGCGGCCCTGGCGTTTTGGAATACCACCAGTTGCAGGCTGCTATGAAACCAGCGGTTATCGTAGTGCTGGCTGTGGGCCAGGCGCGCAGCCTCGGCCGCAGAATCAGGCGAAGCGTCGAGATCCAGGGCCAGAGTGAAAAAACTATGCTGGAGCAAGTCCAAATTTTCGACATTCGTAGGGATTTTGCGAATGGCCCGGAAAGCGCGACGCTGAGTGCGGTTCTTTCCCGCGGTGATGGGCCCGGGAGAAACATACTCCCCAGGCGGCCGCGTCTTTCGAACCGTGGCTACAATGGCCGACAATGCATCGAAAATGGCCTGATAATCGGGGCCGGCTTCCACATC
>CAZDCN010000090.1:738-2831 GCA_964503945.1 uncultured Caldilineales bacterium | reverse complement strand
ATGGAAAGGATGAAATAACGACCCCCAGCGATGACGGTGAAGTGCCCGGTATGGGTTGTCTTAAACAGCCGCGCGCCGTGGCCGTCTACCACCAGGCTCGTGCCGAAGAAATTGGGCATTTGCCCCATTTCCAAAGGTTGCCCTTTGTAGCGATCGGGCTCGAACTCGCCATGATAAAGGGCGCGATGAAGATCGTAGACTCCCATGACCAGGGCCGCGGCCCGCTCTATCTGATTCAATCCCCGCGGATCGTCTTGAAAGGCGAGCGTGGCGGCTTGGGGCGGGGCAAAAAGGCCCGGCAGCCTGTTGTTTGTCCGTCTCAATCGTTGAGTAACATCCCCAGGCAGCTGTTGCTGAAATCTAGCCAACCCCGTCATCTTCATGGCGGCGAGGACAATGCGCCGTGACGCGGGTGTATTCCTCAGGCCTTTTTGTTCCAGCGAGCGCAAATCCCCCACCGCCGGCACGGGCACAGGCGGCGGCTGAGGGAGTCCAGGCAACACTTCATACACATCGCGAGTGCGTTCACCAGGCGCGAGTGGCGTCTCTTTCATAAATCCCACCTGTTCGTTGGCAGAATGATGGTTGACTAAGGCTGACCATGGAAAAAGTATACCTTTTTCTCAGTATGTTCCCAAATGGTGCAGCGATGCCATGCAAAACACAATCAGCCGCCTAAATTTGAACCAGGAATGGATTTGAGATAGGATTAGAAGCATGTTCACCATTTTCCCAGCCATCGATCTGCGCCGCGGGCGCTGTGTCCGTCTCAAACAGGGTGACCCCAACGCAGAAACGATCTTCAGCGAGGACCCCGCGGCCATGGCCCGACACTGGGCTACGCAAGGAGCAACCTGGCTGCATGTCGTTAATCTGGATGGAGCTTTCGGCGACTCCGCCCACGCATCCGGCTCCCTGCCCATCAATCTCCAACGCTTGCAGGCTATCCGAGCCGCGGTTGCACTTCCCATCCAGTTCGGGGGCGGCGTCCGTTCGCTGGAAGACATCAAACTGGCGCTGGACCTGGGAGCAACGCGTGTCGTACTGGGCACCATTGCCGTGCAACGCCCCGATCTGGTGCGTCAAGCCCTGGCCCGATTCGGACCCGAGCGCATCGTCATCGGCATCGACGCCCGCGAGGGTTGGGTCGCCACCCACGGCTGGGTCCAGGTCAGTGATATGCGGGCGGAGGTGTTGGTGCGGGCCATGCGTGACGCAGGAGTGCAGCGCGTCGTCTACACCGACATCAGCCGAGACGGCATGTTGACGGGCGTCAATGTGGCCGCCAGCGTAACCCTCGCCCGCACCAGTGGCCTGAAAGTCATTGCGTCGGGCGGCGTGGGAAGCCTGGATGACATTCGGGCCTTGCGCGCCCACGAAGCCGACGGTGTCGAGGGCGTCATCGTGGGCCAGGCCCTTTACACGGGACGATTCACGATGGCGCAAGCCATGCACCTGCCCGACTGAGCCAACCACCATTCATTCCATGCGACTTACCTTCCGTCCCATCCATGCCGACGAGGTCCGCACAGCCAGCTTGCTGGTGGACGCGGCCTATGCGCCCCAACGCCGACAGCTCTACGGCAACACCCGGCTGGGACGCTGGCAACATTATGATGAGTCAAAAATCATTTCATACATGCGCCGAGAGCCCAAGGGCGTGCGCGTGGGCTTTTTGGATGACCGCATGGTCGCATTCAATGTGTGCCGCAGCTACGGCAGCCTGGGATGGTATCACACCCTGGCCGTGCATCCTGAGTTCCAGGGACGCGGGCTAGGCAAGCAGGCTGTAGCCGATGCCGAAGCCTATCTCACAAGCCGGAACGCGACCACGATGGCGCTAATGACATGGCCCGCAGCCCTCAAGCACCTGGCCTTCTACCTGCTTCTGGGTTATCGAGAGCAAGGGCTTTCGGTTTATGCGTATCGCGAAGCGTTCACGCCCATCATTTCAGGCCGCGCGCCCTTCTATGCCAGCACGCTGGAGGGTGCGCCCGAGCAAGACCGGCATCGGGTGTGGTTGGCAGTGAAGCAGCTCGGGCACCGCATCATGCCCGGCCTGGATTACTCGTCCTGGTTGCAATGGGCGTTGG
>CAZDCN010000090.1:0-728 GCA_964503945.1 uncultured Caldilineales bacterium | reverse complement strand
AGGAGGACTTTGCTGAAACCCTGTTGCTCTGGCGCGAGGGCCAGCTCGCGGCCCTGGTCTTGGCCTATTTCTTTTCCAACGCCGGTTGGGCCGAGAGCAAGCTAATGCTCATTCAACCCGGCCTTTCTTTGTCCGACCAGCTCTGGGTGCTGGAGCACCTGCGATTGTGGGTGCGCCGGCATGGGCGCGAGACCTTCGGCCTGCCCGCTATGTTGAAGGGCGACTTCATCCAACGCGTGTTGCTACCTTCCGGCTTCCGTCTTTACCCCGAATCCATGATCAACATGGTCAAGGGGGATGATTTACCCGATCCTTCGCTTCACTTTGTTCGTTTTGGGGGATAACCCCGACCATAATGAAGCCCGAGCCATTATCAATCCAATGTTAGCGAAACGCATCATTCCCTGTCTGGACGTCAAAGATGGCCGCGTGGTCAAAGGCGTCAATTTTGTGGAGTTACGCGACGCGGGCGACCCCGTAGAGCAGGCTTTGATCTACGACGCTCAGGGCGCGGATGAACTGGTCTTCCTGGACATTACCGCCACCCACGAACGCCGGGGCATCATGCGGCAGGTTGTGCGGGCCGTGGCGGACCAGGTGTTCATCCCCTTCACCGTGGGCGGAGGCCTGCGCACAGTGGAAGACATGTATGAAATGCTGGCTGCAGGGGCAGACAAGGTAAGCATCAACTCGGCCGCGGTGAAAAATCCCCATCTAATCACCCAAGG
>CAZDCN010000089.1:0-7325 GCA_964503945.1 uncultured Caldilineales bacterium | reverse complement strand
CCGCCCAATTGATTGCAGATAGTCAACTTATCCACAAATCCCCAGGCCCTACGACTAAAACGAGACATTATTTTATTCAAAATGGAACTACTAATGTTGTGCAGGCCAACCTGGCGCGGGCGGCCAATTTCGTAATGCGTAAGCGCCTCACGTTTTACGTTTTACGCATGACGCCGTTGAAGGCTCGGCCAACGCTGGCTCTGAGAAGATCTCCGCAAACGACGCCCACGTCTATTTACGAAGCAGTTTCACTTGGCGCGCTCTTCATGTGACATTGTCGACGGAATTACAAAAAATTTTGCCGGTTATGTCAAAAACATCTTGACAACCCAGGCGAATTGGACTAAAATAAAAGTAGATACGAGCCTCGAGGAATTGGAAGCGCTCTAGCCCTCCAAAACCACAGGTTTCAAAGACCACTTTCATGCATGGCGTCTCGAACGTCACATGAAAGAAGGTCGGGAAAGAAACCTGATGGGGAGGCAGGGTAAAAAGCGAGAGAGACAATGCCCGGAAAGAAAGTCAAAACGACTTTCAACGGGCAAGAGACGTGAAGTCTCCCAGCTCTCGCAAGAGCCGCGGAAGGTTCCTTGAGGCCGTATCGCGTCTGGCGTCAGCGTTTGGGCTGGCGCTTTGTGTTTTGGATGGCGTCCGGGTTCAGCACCCCCACAAAGCGCATATTCCGAAATTGCTCCCGAAAGTCCAGCCCATAGCCCACCACGAAGAGATCGGGAAGGTGAAAGCCCAAATAGCGGGGTTTGATGTCGATAAGGCGACGGCCCGGCTTGTCGAACAGCGCGGCCACCTCCAGGCTGGCGGGGTGACGGGAGCGGAGCAGGCGCAGGAGGTAGCCCAGGGTCAGGCCCGTGTCGATGATATCTTCCACGAAGATGACGTGCCTGCCCTCGATGCACAGGTCCAGGTCCTTGGTGATGCGCACAAAACCGTGGTCTCGGGTCTCGGGGCTGTAGCTGGAGATGGCCATGAAATCCACTTCCAGGGGGATGGGCGTGGCGCGGAGCAGGTCGGCCATGAAGAAGAGCACGCCCTTGAGCACGCCCACGAACACCGGGTCCTTGTCTGCGTAATCCCGGGCAATGGCCTCGCCCATGGCCCGGATGCGGCTTTGCAACGCGTCCTCGTCGATGAGGATGCGGGAGATAGCCGACCGGTAGGGTTCAGGCGCGGTCGCGGGGATGCCCTTCTTCGGCGTTAGCGTCGGCGGGGTCTGGAAAGTCATATTTGATGGCCAGACTGCGGATGTCGCGGCGGTTCAGCAGTTTGATGTGGATGTCGGGGTACAGCTCCTTCAACCGCCGGATTTTCTTGTTCTTCAGGTGATTGAGGCGGGGGGATTGGGTGGTGAGTTCGACGTAAAGGTCCTGTTCGGGAAGATAGAAGTCGGGCGAGAACGCGGAGCGCAGGCTGCCGTCTTCGTTGTATTCCAGGGGGAAGGTGCGGGGCTCGTATTCCCAGGGGATGCCGTAAAAATCGAGCAGCCGGGCGAATTCCCGTTCGGAGGGGTGTTGAAAGTCGGTCTCGTCGATTTTGGACATGGCGCAACTGGGGATGACGTTGGGGGTCGTTGGTTCGCACGGGTATTTTAGCACAGATGCGAAGGCTGCGTGAAGGGGGCATGAAAAAGCCCCCGACCGAGAGGGGCCGGGGGCTGGGGGCTAGGGGGCGATGAGAGGCAGGTAGAGGCGTTGCATGGCCGGCGTGGGCTGGGGCAGGGTCCCGGGCGGGTAGATGTATTCGAAATAGACCTCGGGGCGGCAGTCGGGGTTGGCGTGGCGGGTGGACCCCAGCACGTAGTTGATCTGAGCGCCGGCGTCGCCGCGCAAGATCCAACCCTGGTTCTCCCGTTCGCCCGACGCGAAGCGCTGCACATCGTCGGTGATGGTGAACCAGGTGGCGTTGCGATCGCCGCAGGCTCCGTTTTCACCCATGGGCGCCAGGGGGCGTTCGTCGGTGGGCGTCGGCGCCTGGTCGGCAGCCCCCTTCGCGCCCGGCTGATCCCAAGGCTGTCCGTCGGCGGCCTGCCACCAGGTGGCCTCGGACGCGGTCCAGGGGCGCAGCATGCGATAGATGCGGGCGGTGAGGCGCGCGTTCTCCCGGTCTTGCACGGTGTAAAGGCCCAGATAGGCCAGGCTCAGCCGGATGTTCTGGGGCAGCAGGGAGGCCACATCCACTCGAATCAGGGGGGACTCCACGCCGCCGGTGCGGATGCGCATCGAGTCCAGCCGGTCGTAATTGGTGGTGGGCGCCCATTCCGAAATGAAGGTGTCCTGGAAGCGGGGGTCATCGTAGTCGGCTTTGATCAGCAAGGTGATGGGGGCGACCTCCAACCATCCGACATCGGCCCGCACGCCATCCACCGACGCGCCCTGCCAGTTCATGACGGTTTCGGTGCGGCCATCATCGTTGTCATCGTCGAAGAGCCCATAGTTGAAATGACGGGTCTGGCGGGGCTGAGCGGCCAGGAAGGCGCCGCCCAGCTCATCCGCGGGGATGGCGATCTCCAGGGTGTAACCGTCATCGTCGGTGACGCCGGCGGCCAACACCGTGGCGGAGGTCTCGCCGTTGACGAGGACCCGGCCATCGGGCCAGATTTGGTAGGTGACGTCGGCGGGGCTGAGCGCGTTGTCCGCGTCCACGTCGAACGCGATCTTCACGAAATCGTTGCCTGTTACCACGTCGTCCAGCACCCGCACGCCCACGAAGAGGTGGTCTTCCCACCAGCGGAAGCGGAACGCCCCGCTGAGGTCCTCATCCCCGGCCGGGAACTCACCCTGGATGCTGTCCGCGGTGGCGGCGTTGAGCGCGTAGGCGTGTTCGTCGGACCAGTCGCCCAGGTCGCCGTCGATTTGGATGGCGTCTCGGGCCAGCGCAATCTGGGTGGGTTGGAGCCGGTCGTGTTGGAAGAGGGTGATGTATCCGAAGGCGGCGGGGTCTCCGGCCAGGCTCTCGCCCGCCCACACCATTTCCGAGGCGAATTCCGAGGCGTCGGGCCGGGCGTCGTAGAGTGCGAAGTTGACGCCGATCTTGCGGAGATGTTCGAAGCCGCCGCCCAGGGCGTTTTGGGGGATGAACGCTTCGATGGCGTAGCCGTCCTCGTCCGAGGCGACCGCGTAGCGGCCTCCTTCGGGCATGCCCTGGGCGGAGCCGTCGGCCAGGAAGAAGAGGGTGTGGTTGTCCTCTCCGATGGCGCCGTCGTTCAACCCATCCAGGGCGATGCCGAGCTGATCCACCAGGGGGCCGCTGTTCACCAGGGTGGCGTCCATGACCCGGATGCCCAGGTAGAGGCCGCGGTCGTCCCAGCGCACGCGCACGTTCGCGTCCAGGTCGGCGGGATCGGGCGTTTCGCCCTGGATGGCATCCATGTCCTCGCTGTTGAGATGGCGGGCGTTGAGCGCGTTCCACTCGCTCAGGTCGCCATCCACCCGGTTCAGCCATTGGGGGTTGGCGTTGAGACGGCGGTCGGGCTCGCTGTAGCGCAAGATGTCGCCCCGCAGCCCCACGGCGTAGACGAGGCCGCGGTTGTAAACGTCCAGGCCGTAGAGGTGGGCGTCGGAAGGGACAGGTTGGAGCTGCCAGGTGGCGCCCGCGTCTTCGGTGAAGAGCACGGTGGCGTCGTAGCCCACCGCCCAGCCGGTCTGCTCATCCACCATTTCGATCTTCTGGAGGCGGGGGATGTCGGGATCCAGCAGCAGCGCGCTCCAGCTCTCGGCGCCGCTGAGCGCGTCGGGGCTGAAGAGGATGGCGCCCTTCAGGCAGGGCGCTTCCACGTTGCCGTCGGCGATGCAGCCGGCGGCCCACACATAATCCAGCTCCCCGTCGCCGTTGTAGTCATAGGCGTCCACGCCCGAGTTGTAGAACACGCCGAACTGATAGGCGAAATAGTAGCCCTTCCAGTGGCGTCCTGCGTCCAGGGTGTAGTCGAACAGGTTTTTCTTGGTGGAGACCGCTCCCTGCCAGGAGTTGATCATATCCAGGTCGAGATGCGTGCGATGGACGCCGTTGTCGAAGGCTCCCTCCCAGGTGACGCCGTCTTCGGTGAAGTAGTTGTAGTCCCGGCTGATGGCGACGCCCGATTGGGCGGAGGTCATGTTGATGTCATACAGGGAGCGTCCCACGCCGGGCACGGATTCCTTGGTCCAGGTGTCGCCCCCATCGGTGGTGTGCAGCATGATCTCCTCCCGGCCCACCACATGGCAGTCGTCGGGATTGTCGGGCGCGCAGGAGACGCCGTGGAGCATTTTGTCCACCAGCGGGTTCAGGGGAGGCATGCCGGGTGCGTCCAGCAACTCCTGGTGGATTTCCCGCCAGGAATAGCCGCCATCCTTGGTGGTCAGGACCTGGAGATTCTGGCCTACCGCGTAAGCCACCTGTTCGCTGGCCGCGGTCACATTGAAGAGGCGGGGATAGAGGCCGGTGATCTGCGCCCGCCAGGTGACGCCGCGGTCCGCGCTGCCCCACACGAACCAGGCGGGCCGGACGCCCATGTTCCCCCAGTTGCCGTGGTCCTCCACCATGACGGAGCCGCCCACCCAGACGCCGTTGCTTCCTCCCAGCCCCAGGGCGTAGAGGTGGTAGCCGACATCCCCGCGGTTGGCGTCCCACGACGCGCCGCCGTCGGTGGTGCGGGCCATCCTGCCATCCGGCCCCACCAGCCAGCCTTCCTGCGGCTGGTCGGGGAACATGCGAATGCGGGTGATGGGGAATCCGAGGCTGGCCAGTTGAGTCCACGTGGCCCCTTGATCCTCGCTCCCATAGACCCTGCCGTTTTCATCCACCATCCACGCCCGGTTTCCGGCCACAACGATGTCGCTGACGTCCCCGGGCGTCACGTTCGCGGGCGTCCACGCGGCCCCGCCATCCGCGGTGACCAGAACGACGCCCTGTTTGCCGGCGGCGACGCCGTGCTGACCGTCGCTGAAGAAGGCGATGGCGGTCAGGTCGGTGGTGACGCCCGAGGGTTGGTCGAACCAGGTTTGGCCGCCGTCGGCGCTGGCCCGGATGAGGCCGTTCGCGCCGGCGACCCAGATGTTGGCGCCGCCCACGACCGCGATGTCCTTCAGGTCGGCGGTGACGCCCGCGTCGATGGGCTCCCAGGTGACGCCGCCATCCAGGGATCTCAACACCAGGCCTTCCTCGCCCGCGGCCCACATGCCATTGGGGGAGCTGTCGATGGCGTAGAGGGCTTTGCCATCGACGGGGGCCTGATAATGCCAGTAGGTCCCGCCATCAGTGGAGCGGATGATCATGCCGTCGGAGCCGACGCCGATGACGGTGTTGTCGTCAATGCCGAGGAAGTCGTACAGGGTTCCTTCCGACCGCCAGACCCGCTCCCAATGGCCTTTGGCGGCGGCGGCCTGGGCGCGCAGCGAGTTGTCGGGCGCGTCTTCGGTGGGGGGAGGGGACGCCATGCTGGCGCCCGTCCAAGTCGTTAGAAAGAGGAGGAGCGTGAGTGGGAGGATCCAGGCTATGCGTTTCATATTTGGGATTCGTCTCCAGAATGGGATTTGGTGCGGCCTGCCGATGGCTGCGCCGCTGGGGGATGGGTATGGTAGCAGATGGCGCGTCCTGCTACAAGCCACAGACGTCGCAAATCCCTGATTTCGACCGCAAAATCGGAGAAGATGAACAAGTCTTCACCTTTCTGGCATCCCATAGGCGTGATGATGAAGGTCCATCGTCAAACCCGTCCATCCGCGATACGCCCCCACGCTCACACGCCCTCAATACGCGCCTTTGCCCCGAATCACCACGCCGATGGTTTTGATGAGGATTTGCAAATCCAGAAGGGGGGAGTAGTGGCTGATGTAGTACAGGTCGTCTTCGGTGTGCAGATGCATGGGCTTGTCGCTGCGGCCGCTGATCTGCCACCAGCCGGTGATGCCGGGCGGCACCGCGAAGCGTTTGTGCTGCCAGGTCTCGTAGTTCTGGACGATGAAGGGCAGTTCGGGCCGGGGACCGACCATGCTCATGTCTCCCTTCAGCACGTTGAACAACTGGGGCAGCTCATCCAGGCTGGTGCGGCGGATGAACCGGCCCACGCGCGTGACGCGCGGGTCGTCTTTGCGTTTGTGGATGATGGTTCCATCCTCGGTGCGGATGACCACTTTGTCCAGCAGTTTGTCCGCGTCCTGCACCATGGATCGGAATTTGTACACCTTGAAGATCTGTCCATTTTCGCCCACGCGTTCCTGTTTGAGGATGACGGGGCCGGGCGAGTCGAGTTTGATGGCGATGGCGATGACGAGCATTACAGGCCAGAGCAACAAGAGGCTGACCGAGGCCACGACCAGATCGAAGATGCGTTTGATCACCCGATCGACGCCGTCGATGACCGGCTCCTTCAAGCCCATGACCGGGATGCCGTCCCAGTCCTCCATGGTGACCCGGAAGAAGGCCAGATCGAGCACGTCGGGGACCAGGAACACGCGCACGGGGCGTTCGTAGAGATGGAGGATGATGTCTCGCAAGGCTTCGTGCGCGCGCAAGGGCAGAGCGAACACCACATGGTCGATCTTGCGGCTGTCCACGATGGCAAGGGTTTGGTTCAGCTTCCCGAGCACGGGCGCTCCCTCGAACATCTTCTCCCTTTTCTCCGGATCGTCATCCACATAACCCACCAGGCGCAACCCCGTCCACGCCTGCTCCTGGATCTTTCTGGCGACGGCGCGTCCCACGTTGCCGGCGCCAATGATGAGGATGCGCCGAGGGCTGAGTTGTCGGGCCCCGGCCCAGCGCAACCCCAGGCGCATGGTCCAGCGATAGCCGATGAGGAAGAGGAAGTCGGCCAGGATGAAGTAGATGAACATCAGCCTGGGCGTGTCGCGGTATGAGATGTAGAGCGCGCCCGCGAACACGAACGCGGCCAGGCTGATAGCCAGGGTCAGGGTGCGCAACTCGGCGGGCCATCTCAGTGTATGCCGGGCGTCATACACGTGCAACAGAAAGAAGACCATGGTCCAGATGACCGCGACCGTGATGTACAACCCGGCGTCGATGTGGATGTTGTCAGGGGTCAGGGAAACGCCCAGGGGAAAGGTCAGCCGGGCCTGGTACGCCACATACAGCGCCACCAGCGTGAGCGCGATGTCGCTGAGATAGGCGAAGATGATGTAGTTGGCGTCCTCCTCTCTTCGGAGCATGGTTGCACACCTTTGGGCATTTGGCGTTCACGGCTGACAGGCCACCCTATTTTATCGCGAAATCGTCATTTCGGAAACTTCTTGGGTTCATTCCCGCGGAATGTGGTAGACTGCTTCGTAAATAGGCCTCTCTCACGTCACCCTGAGGGAGCGTAGCGACCGAAG
>CAZDCN010000088.1:0-7340 GCA_964503945.1 uncultured Caldilineales bacterium | reverse complement strand
ATGTTCCTGGCCGTGGTCATCTTCCCCTTCTACTGGATGATCTCCTCCTCCTTCAAAACCTACGCCGAGATCGGCGGACGGCATCCGGTGTACATTCCCAGCGAATTGCGTTGGGACGCCTATCTGGAGCTGTTCGATTATTGGAACTTCGGCAGGAACATCCTCAACAGCTTCCTGGTGTCCATCCCCACGGCCCTCATCGCCGTGATTCTCTCCACCATGGGCGCCTACGCCTCGGCCCGGCTGAAATTCCGCGGCAAAAACCTCATCCTCAACAGCATCCTCATCATCTATCTCTTCCCGGGCATCCTCCTCATCATCCCCCTCTTCGCCATGCTGGCCAAGATCGGCGGCGCCATCGGCTTCGAAGTGCAGGATAATCTGGGCATTCTCGTTTTCACTTATCTCGCCCAAACCCTGCCCGTGGCCCTCTACATGCTGGCCAACTACTTCCGCACCATCCCCGAGGAGATCGAACAGGCCGCGCTCATCGACGGCTGCACCCGCTCCCAGGTCATCTGGAAGGTGACCCTGCCCCTCTCCATCCCGGCCCTGGTGTCCGTGGTCATCTACACCTTTATGATCGCGTGGAACGAATTCCTCTACGCCCTGGTTTTCCTCAATGACCGGGACATGTTCACCATGCCCATCAAGATCAACACCATCTTCAACGACCCCACGCCCCGGCCCCACGTGGTCATGGCCGCCTCCACCATCATGACCATCCCCATCATCATCCTTTTCCTGGCCATGGAGCGCTACCTCACCGAAGGGCTGGCCGCAGGCGGGGTGAAGGGCTAACTGAGATTTACTGCCAGTATGCTTTCAGAAATTCTTCCCGAGAAATGCCTGCCTGGGTCAGAATCGTGCGCAGCGTCGAGCTTTTGATGCGACGATGGTTTGGCATGGTCAACGGCGTACGCGTCCCATCTGGATTCTCGCGCACCATGGCGATATGATTCCCTGTGCGGACAAGCTGAAAACCAAGGCGTTCAAACGCTTTGATTACTCTCCCAATGGGAGCATCCACAGGAAATTTGCTCATGGCATAGCCACCCCTGCTTCGGCGACAAAGACCTCTAAAACCGCGGATTCTTCATCAAATACATCGCTGCCAAAGGTCTCGATATGGAATGCGATGGCAGACTTTACATCGGCCAGCGCCTGGTCATAGGTGTCGCCTTCGCCAACGACGACGCCTTTCAGACCTAAGGGATAAGCGACATAGCCGTCAGGGTGTTTTTCGACAACGATTTTAATGCGTTTCTCCATGGCATCCTCCTGTTTTCGTCCATTATAACACATACTTTTTCCTGTTTGATCGTTATGCGCATTGGCTTCATCTCCACTCGACTCAATGGCGCCGATGGCGTTTCGCTGGAAGTGGAAAAGTGGGTGACCGTGCTCCGACGCATGGGGCATGAGTGCTATTTCTGCGCGGGGGAGCTGGGCGGCTACGCCGCGGGCGGAACCCTCATCCCCAAGCTCCATTTCAAGCACCAATCCATCATCGCCCTCTCCCGCCGGGCCTTTGGCCCGGACCGAGAGACCGATCCCGAACACCTGATCGAGAACATCTACGCGGTCGCGGATGAGATTCGCCCGCCCCTGCGCGCGTTCATCCGCAAAAACAAGCTCGATGTCATCATCGTGGAGAACGCGCTGGCCATCCCCATGAACCTGCCCCTGGGCGTGTGCCTCACGGGCCTCATCGCCGAACTGGGCGTCCCCGCCATCGCCCACGACCACGACTTCTATTGGGAGCGGGAGCGCTATCAGGCCAACGCCATCCTCGATCTGCTGGATACCAGCTTCCCCCCGAACCTCCCCACCCTCCGTCACGTCACCATCAACTCCATCGCCCAGCGCCGCCTGAAAACCCGCCGCGGCATCGATTCCGTGGTCATTCCCAATGTGATGGATTACGAGACGCCGCCGTCGGGCCTGGATGATTACAATGGGGATTTCAGGGAGATGTTGGGATTGAGCGAGGAGGACTTGCTGGCGTTGCAGCCCACCCGCGTGATTCAGCGCAAGGGCATCGAGATGGCCATCGAACTGGTGCGCCGGTTGGACCTGCCCCACGCGCATCTCTTCATCACCCACAGCGCCACCGATGAGGGGCTGGATTATTGGCGCTGGCTGCAACGGGAGGCCCGGCTGATGCACGTGGACATGCAGCTCATCGACTATCTGGTGGATGTGCGTCGCCGCATGGAGGACGGGCACAAGATCTACAGCCTGTGGGACGCCTATCTCCACGCCGACCTGGTGACTTATCCCAGCCTGTATGAGGGCTTCGGCAACGCGCTGTTGGAGGCCATCTATTTCAAAAAACTGACGGTGGTCAATCGCTATCCCGTCTACAACGCGGATATCCGCCCCCTGGGGTTTGAATTCGTGGAGCTGGATGGGTATGTGGATGACGCCGCGGTGGATGAGGTGAAGCGGCTGCTGGCCGATCCGGAGGAGACGCAACGTCGGGCCGAAAAGAACTACGAGCTCGCCCGCCAGCATTTCTCCTTTCAGACGCTGGAACAAAAACTCCGTGACATCCTCGCCTCCTTCTCATAACCGCCAACCTCGCTCTGTCGTCATGATGACCTCGCCCCAACATCGCATTCATCACTGGCTGCATGGCATTTACGAGGAGCCCGACGCCCGTTGGTTGGAAAGGGCCATCGCCCAACGCATCGAGGCCTTTCGCGCGCAACATCCCGAGAGGGGCGTCAGCCATCCCTTGCAGGAGCTGCTCACCCAGCGGGACGCCATCCTCATCACCTACGGCGACCAGTTCCAGCAGCCGGGCCAGCCCCACCTGCGCACCCTGGCCCGCTTTCTCGACGCCCACCTGCGCGACGTGCTGGACGGCGTCCACATCCTGCCCTTTTTTCCCTATTCCTCAGACGACGGCTTTTCGGTCATCGACTACAAGCGGGTGGACCCGGCCCTGGGCGATTGGGAGGACATCGCCCGGCTGGAGAAGCGCTACCGCCTCATGTTCGACGCGGTCATCAACCACATCTCCCGAGAAAGCGCCTGGTTTCAGGGATTTGTTAGGGGAGAGGCGCCCTATCGGGATTATTTCATCGTGGCGGACCCGAGCGCGGACCTCTCTCAGGTGGTGCGGCCGCGGGCCTTGCCCCTGCTCACCCCTGTGAAGACCGCGGAGGGGGTGAAATATGTGTGGACGACTTTCAGCGAGGACCAGATCGATCTGAATTACGCGAACCCGCGGGTGGCCCTAGAGATCATCGATGTGCTGTTGTTCTATGCGGAGCAGGGCGCGCAGATCATCCGGCTGGACGCCATCGCCTATCTGTGGAAGGAAATCGGCACGAGCTGCATCCATCGGCCCCAGACCCACGCCATGGTGAAGCTGTGGCGCGCCATCTTCGACGCCACCGCGCCCGACGTCCTCCTCATCACCGAGACCAACGTGCCCCACGCGGAGAACGTCAGCTATTTCGGCGATTTTCTGCCCGAAACCGGCAAGACGGATGAGGCCCAGATGGTGTACAACTTCACCCTGGCGCCTCTGACCCTGCACGCGTTTCTCTCGGGCGACGCCACCCGGCTGTCGCAATGGGCCGCGGGCCTGCAAGCGCCGCCGGGCGCCGCGTTCTTCAACTTCATCGCTTCCCACGACGGCATCGGCGTGCGCCCGGCCGAGGGCATCCTCCATCCCGACGAAATCCAGGCCCTGGTGGACCAAACCCTGGCCCACGGCGGGCGGGTGGGTTACAAGGCCAACCCGGATGGATCCCGCAGCGTGTATGAGCTCAACATCACCCTCTACGATTTCCTCAACGACCCGGCCCGGCCCCATCAGGCCGTGGATGTAGCCCGGTTTCTGGCTTCCCAGAGCATCCTCCTCACCCTGGCGGGCGTCCCCGGCGTTTACGTGCACAGCCTGTTCGGCTCCCGCAACTGCCACGCCTGCTTCCAGCAAACCGGGCGCGCCCGCTCGCTCAATCGAGAGAAATTCGCCCTGGCCGAGATCGAAGCCCGGCTGGCCGACGCAGCCAGCCATCCACGCCAGGTGTTTGATGGCTATCGCCGCATGCTGGCCGTGCGACGGCGGCACGGGGCCTTCCATCCCTTCGGCCCGCAGACCATCCTGCAACTGCACCCGGCCATCTTCGCGGTGCTCCGCGCGTCGCCCCAGAACGACGAACGCATCCTCTGCCTGACCAACGTCAGCGCCCGGGCGCAGACGCTGACCCTGCCCCCGGGTCGCTGGCGGGACCTGCTGACTCCGGGCGGGGCGGCGTCGGGCCAGATGCGGCTGCCCGGTTATGGCGTGGCCTGGCTGCTCAAGGTGTGAGTCGCCAGGGGCAGGAAGATGCGCGGGGGCGAGAGCGCGGTGCGGGCGTTGACAATGCCCCAGCCATAGCCGTTGTTGGGGATGGCGTCGGCCGCGTCGCCGCCGCACCCCTGGCTGGAGGTTTTGGGGTCGGCCAGGGTGGTGAGCGCGGCCCGGATGCGGTCGGGATGGCCTTTGAGCTCGGGGCGGGCCGCGAGGAGCAACGCGGCCACGCCCGCGACATGGGGGCCGGCCATGCTGGTGCCGCTGGAGAAGCCGTAGCGGTTGTTGGGCAGGCTGGCGTAGACGGAGACGCCGGGCGCGCTGATGTCGGGCCCGATGCGGGTGACGCCGTCGTAGGTCACGGGTCCGCGGCTGCTGAAGCTGGCCAGGTTGTCGTTGCTGTCGGTGGCGCCCACGGTGAAGGCTTTGGGATAGATGGCGATGGGTTCGCGGATGGTGTTGCAGGAGGGGCCGCTGTTCTGGGCCGAGGCCACCACCAGGATGCCGGCCGCGTCGGCCGCGTTGAGCGCGGGCTCGATGACATCCAGATTCTCGGGCCGACATCCTTCCGATGTGGGGCAGCTCCAGGAGTTGTTGATGATGTCGGGGGCGCGGTCGGGATCGCCGTCGGCGTTGGGGTCGCCGCCCAGGGGCCAGGGGGCCACGAACCATTGGAAGCATTCGATGTAGGTGGAGGGCATGCCCCAGCCCCGCTCCATGTTGCGGCAGCCGATCCATGTGGCGCCGGGCGCGACGCCGATGGGGTGAGGCGCGGCGGCGGGCCAGCCCGCGGCGTCGGGCGGGAGGTCGTTGCCCACCATGGTGCCCATGGTGTGGGTGCCGTGGCCGTAATCATCGCAGGGCTCGGGGGAATCCAGGCCGCAGGGGTTGTCGCCGTTGTTGTTGGGGTTGATGGCGTGGATGGCGTCGTGCCAGTTGTAATCGTGGGAGACCGCGTCCGCGACGGGGTCGTAACCGCGATAGGCCCGCTTCAGGGTTTCGTGGGTCCAGTCATAGCCGGTGTCCTGGCCGGCGATGACCACGCCCTGTCCGGTGACGCCCTGGGCCCACGCCCAGGGGGCTTCCACCCGCTGCACGCCCCAGGGGATGGCTGCGGTCGTGGACTGGGCGGCGACGCCCGGCTCGGGCTCCGGGCCCACGCCCCGGAAGGGCGCGTTGGCCGTCACCCGCTGCACCTGGGGCAGCCGCAGCACGCGGTCCAACTGGCGGGCGTCCACCTGGGCCCGCACGCCGTTCACCACCCAGAAGGCCTGATAGTCGACGCCCATCTGGGCGAGCGCGGCCAGGAGCGGGGGTTGCGTGGCTCGGGCCTGGGCGCGCAGGGCCGCGACGACCCATCGCCCGCGGGTGGGTTTGTCGGGCAGGGCGTAGGCCGGGGTGAGGTCGGCCTGGGGCAGCAGGAGGATGACATCGGCCCGGCCCCGGGCGTCCATCTGCGCCCAAACCGCGTCATCCACCCGGGGATCGGGCGTGGGCGCGGCCATGATGGGGCTGCCGGCCGCGACCGCCAGCCATCCGGCCAGGATGAGAAGGAAAAGCGCTGCCTGTTTCATGTCAATCGAGGTTCGCCCCCAGGCGTTGGAGGGTTTCCACGAAGCCGGGGAAGGAGTCGGCCGCGCAGGCGATTTCCTCCACCACGGTCGCGCCCTCTGCCACCAGGCCGGCGATGGACAGGGCCATGGCCAGGCGGTGGTCGCCGTGGGACCAGACATGTGCGCCTTTCAGGGGCGTGGGCCCGCGCACGGTGAAGCCATCGGGCCGCTCCTCGATGTCCGCGCCCAGTTTACGCAGTTCGGTCACGGTGGTGGCGATGCGATCGGTCTCCTTCACCCGCAATTCCCCGGCATCCCGCACGACGGTCTCGCCCCGGGCCTGGGTGGCGATGACCGCGAGCACGGGCAGTTCGTCGATCATGGTGACGATCTGGTCGCCCTGCAGGGTGACGCCGTGCAGCGGGGCGGGGCGGATGTGCAGATCGGCCACGGGTTCGCCCCCGCTCTCCCGCGGGTTCTCCAGGGTGACGTCTGCGCCCATGGCGATGAGCGCGTCCAGCAGGCCGCGGCGGGTGGGGTTGACGCCCACGGCCTGGATGCGGAGGTCGCTGTCGGGGAGGATGGCGCCCGCGGCCAGGAGGAACGCGGCCGAGGAGAAGTCGCCGGGTACGGTGATGTCCAGGGGCGCGAGGTTTTCTTGGGGTTGTTCGGAGGTGATGTAGGGGCCCCGGCGGGTGATGGGCGCGCCCATGCTGCCCAGCATGCGCTCGGTGTGGTCCCGGGCGGGGCCGGGCTCTTGGATGACGGTCAGGCCCTGGGCGTAGAGGCCTGCCAGGATGAGGGCGCTTTTGACCTGGGCGCTGGCCACGGGGAGTTCGTATTCGATGCCGTGGAGGGGGGAGCCGACTACGGCCAGGGGGAGCAGTCGCCCCTGTTCCCGACCGACGATCTGCGCCCCCATCGCCTGCAAGGGCCGGGCGACCCGTCCCATGGGGCGTTTGCGCAGTTGCGCGCTGCCCGCGAGCGCGCTAAAGAAGTTCTGGCCCGCGAGCAGGCCCAGGAGCAAGCGGGCGGTGGTGCCGCTGTTACGGCAATCCAGCACCGTTTCCGGCTCGCGCAGGCCGCGCAGCCCTCGCCCATGCACCTGCCATTCCCCAGCGTCGGTCTCCGCCACCTGGATGCCGAGCTGGCGGATGATGTCCAGGGTGGTGAGGGTGTCGCCACTGCGCAGGGGGTTGCGCACGCGGCTGACGCCGCTGGCGATGGCGCCGAAGAGGAGGGCCCGGTGGGTGATGGATTTGTCCGCGGGGACGGGGGTGGCGCCGCGCAGGGGGCCGGGGGTGAGGATGAGTTGGTCCATGAGGGGGATGCTACCATTGATCGGCGCGTGGTGCAACTGCTTCGTAAATAGCCGTTGGCGTCGTTGGCGGAGACCTTCTCATAGCCAGCGTTGGCCGAGCGTTCAACGACGTCATGCGTAAAACCTATTTTTTGCGCAAAATTCGGGGGGTTGCACT
>CAZDCN010000087.1:0-7357 GCA_964503945.1 uncultured Caldilineales bacterium | reverse complement strand
GAGCCCACGGCCACGGCCACCCCCACCGCCACCCTCGCGCCCACCGCCACGCCGCAGCCGGGCGTGTACATCGTCAAAGCGGGCGACACCCTGAGCACCATCGCCCAAAAAGTGGACCGCACCGTGGCCGCATTGGCCGCCTACAACCAAATCAAAGACCCCACCACCATCCGCATCGGACAGAAAATTAAAATTCCGCCGGCGGATTACGTTCCCCCCACGCCCACGCCGCGGCGCCCCACGAAAACGCCCACCCCCACGCCCACGGCCACCCCCAGCATCTCCCTGCCCGCGCCGCAACTCCTCAACCCCGGCGAAAATGCCGCGTTCAGCGGCGAAAACGCGCTCATCGAGCTGACCTGGCAGCCCTTGCCCCTGCCTGCAGGCGCGGAATACGTGATGCACATCGGCGTGCAGGTGGGCCCCGGCCCCAAGGACATCGAGTGGCGGCTGGAGGAGCCCATCGGCCCCAACGCGAGCTTCTACGTCCCGGCCTGGCTCTTCGGCCAGGCGCCCCAGCAATTCGGACGGGCCTACCTGTGGTATGTGCAGGCCGCCAGGGTTTCCCACAACGGGGAACAGGTGCAGATTATCCCCATCTCGCAACCCAGCGAAATCCGCAAATTTTTCTGGAATTGACATGATACGCGATCTAAAAAAAGTGTTGCACGCCCTGGGCGATGAAGACAGGCCCATCAGCCATCAACTCCTGCGCAACCTATCCGAACTGAGCCCGGCGGAACTGACGCAATTCCGCGAAGCCTGGCCCCGCTACTCCGCGGCCCGTCGTCGGGCCCTGATGCAGGCGCTGGTGACCATGGCCGAGGAGCATTCCCAGTTCAACTACAACGCCATCTTCGCCTGGGCGCTGGACGACGCCGACGCGCGCGTGCGGGTGCTGGCCATCGAAGGCCTGTGGGAGGACCAAAACGTGGCCCATCTCCCCCGCTTCCTGCACTTTTTAGTGCATGATGAAGACGTGGATGTGCGCGCGGCCGCAGCCCTCGCGGTGGGGCGCTATCTCTACTGGGCCGAAATCAACGAAATCCCGGAGCGGTATGCCGCCCAAGCCGCGGAAGCGCTCTGGGATGTGTATCACGATCCCAGGGAGCATGTGCATGTGCGGCGACGGGCGTTGGAAGGGCTGGGCAGTTCCAGCCATCCCGGCGTGGCCCGCATCATCGAAAGCGCCCAATATGACGAAGACCCCTTCATGCGCAGCAGCGCCCTCTACGCCATGGGCCGCAGCGCGGATGTGCGCTGGATTCCCCATCTGCTGCCTCATCTGGAAAGCGAAACCCCCGCGTTGCGCATGGAAGCGGCCCGGGCGTTGGGGGAACTGGAGGCCAAAGCCGCGGTCAACCCCATGATCCGCATGCTGGATGATGAAACGGACATGGAAGTGCGCTTCGCCATCCTCGAAGCCCTGGGCCAGATCGGCGGCGAGAAGGCCAAGCAGGCCCTGGAACTGGCCGCCGAATCCGAGGATGAAGCCGAGGCCGAGGCCGCAGAATTGGCCCTGGAGCAGCTCTACGCCGGGATCAACAACCTCTACGAGCTCATCGACGAAGTGTTGGGCTTTGAAAGCGACGAGGAGGTTGGCGAGATGGACGCCTGGGACGATGGCTTCTATGAGGACCCCCTGGAAGCGGAGCTGCGCCAGTTGCTCGATGATGAGGATGCCTTCTGACCATGACGGGCGAGGCGCTGCGAGAATTGGGCGACATCCTGTTTCAGGTGTTGGCCCCCATCGTCATCCTGGTGGCCGCGGGCTTTCTCCTGGAACGCCGGTTTCACCTCGACACGAAATCCATCAACCGCATCGTCTATTTCGTTCTCTCCCCCAGCCTGGTCTATTCCACCATCCTCACCCTAGAACTTGACCCCGACGCCACCGGGCGCAGCGTGCTCTTCGCCGGGCTGCACATGCTGATCATGGGCGCGCTCGCCTTTCTCCTGGCGAAACAGTGGCGGTATGAGGGCGGTCTGGCCAGCGCCTTCGTCATCACCACCATCCTCATGAACAACGGCAACTACGGGCTTCCCCTCAACCTGTTCGCCTTCGGCGAAACGGGCTTCGGCTACGCCCTGGTCCTGTTCATGTTCAACGCCATGGTGGGCGGCGCGGTCAGCATCTTTCTCGCCATTCGCGGCCAATCCAACGGCCTCGCCGCCCTGCGCCGCACCCTGGTGCAGCCCATCATCATCGCCATGATCCTGGGCGCGTTCAGCCGATTCACCCACATCGCGCCCACGGGCTCGCTGATGGACATGGTGGACATGGCGGGCCAGGCCGCCATCCCCGTCTTCCTGCTGGTGCTGGGCATGTCGCTGGCCCAGACCAACGTGCGCGCGAACCTGTCGCCCGTGCTGCGCCTGACCGCGGTGCGCATGATCATCAGCCCCGCCATCGCCCTGGCCCTGGCCGCGCTGGTGGGATTGACCGGCGTCGCCTTCGCCGTCGCGGTCATGCAGGCGTCCATGCCCTCCGCGGTGAACACCATCGTCATCACCAACGAATTCGACGCCGCGCCCGATTTCACCGCGGGCGCGGTGCTCATGACCACCCTGGTCAGCCTCATCACCCTGCCAACGCTCCTCTTTTTCTTGCGATAAATGCCCTCATCCGACGAAACCACCCGCAAACGCGCCTACGAGCTGCTTTCCGAAGGCGTCCGCTTGATCAACGCCAAGCGCTACGGCGAGGCCATCGACGCGCTGAACGAGGCCAACCGCCTGCTGCCCGAGGACCCCGACATCCTGATGACCCTGGGCGGCGCGTTGATCATGGCCGGGAAATGGAACCAGGCCGAGGCCTTGCTGCAACGCGCGGTGGAAAAGCACCCCGAAAACGCCCGCCTGTGGCTGAATCTGGCCGCGGCCATCCTCGGCCGGCTGGAGCTCTCCCCCCGATACCGCCAGGATCGGGCCATTGAGGCTTATAAAAAAGCCATCGAGCTGGACCCGGTCGCGCCCAGCGCCCACTACAACGTGGGGCTCATCCACGCCCAACGCCAGGACTGGGACCAGGCCATCCGCTGGTTCGAGGACGCCCTCCGGGCGAATCCCGCGGACAAGGATGCCCGCTGGTGGCTGGAGCGGGCAAAAGCAGCGCGCGATCAGGAGGTGAACGATGCCTGAACCAATGCAACGTCTGGAAGCCGCCATCTACGGCCGGGTTCAGGGCGTGGGCTTCCGGATGTTCGTACAGGAGAAAGCCCGGGCCCTGGGTTTGACCGGCTACGCCAAAAACAAATACGCGCCTCAACGCTACGTGGAAGTGGTGGCCGAAGGCCCTCGCCCGGCGCTGGAGACGCTGCTGCACTATCTGGAGCAAGGGCCTGCCCTGGCGCGAGTGGAACGGGTGGATGTACAATGGGGGCCCGCGACCGGCGAATTTCATGGCTTTAGCGTGGGTTGACGCTTTTCCCCATGTCCACTTCCGTCTCCACCCCATCCCTGCCCCCCGACGCCTACGAACGCGTGGGGCGTCAGGCCTGGATCCTCCTCTGGATTGCCTTCGGCGTATTCATGGTGATCCTTATCGGCGCGCCCCTTTCCATCAACTGGTATGTTGCCCATGCCACGCGGCCCATGACCGTGCGCGTCGAACCGGTAACCGGCGTCACCCTGATCCTCCCGGCCGATGGCGGGGACCCCATCGCCGTGGTGGAAACCCAAACCATCCGGGAAGGGGACAGCGTGCGCACGGACCAGGACGCCCGGGCCAATCTCGCCATCTTCGACGCCCCCGATGACGCCGAAAGCCTGGCGTCGGTGCAGTTGCGGACCAACAGCGAGGTGGCGCTGAGCGTCGCCCGTCGTCCCCGATTCCAGAGCAGCCATTTGCCCCGACGCCTGGAACTGCGGCTGCATTCGGGCCGGGCCCGGGTGACCAGCGCCGCGGTGGATGGCCGCCCTCTGGAAGTGGTCATCCAGACGCCCCAAGGAACGGTCAAGGTCCGCCAAGGCAGCGCGGCCATCGCGGTGACCAACGAAATCACCGAAGTCACCGCGCGCAGCGGCCAGGTGACGGTGTCGGCCCAGGGACGAGAGGTGGTGTTGAACAAAGGCCGCCGCAGCACCATCGCGCTGGGGAAACCGCCCTCCGATCCCCAGGCCGCGGACAAAAACCTGGTGCAAAATGGGGATTTCAGTCAGCCCTTGGAGACGGCGTGGCGGGTGGAGAGCATTGTGGACGCCCGGGATTTGAGCAATGTCACTTTTGGCTCGGTGGATGTCATCGAGACCGGCGGGCGCAATGTGGCCTATTTCCAGCGGGACGCCAAGGGCGAGGACGCCAATCTGCACAGCGAGACCGCCATCATCCAGGAGATCAACGCGGACGTGCTCGATGTGGAAAGCCTGGTCCTGCGCTTCGACGTGCGGCTCATCAGCCAAAGCCTGCCCGGCGGCGGCATTCAGTCCTCCGAGTTTCCCATGATGGTGCGCATCGACTTCATCGACGTCAACGGCAACCCCCAGTTCTGGACCCACGGTTTCTACATGGTGGACCCGGTGGCGAATTGGCCGTTGCGCGATGGGGAGAAGATTCCGGGCCTGGTCTGGCATGCGTATGAGTCGCCCGATTTCATGCAAAGCGAAACCTTTCCCCGACCGGCCAAAGTTGTCAGCATCCGCATCTACGCCAGCGGGCACAACTATCGCAGCCAGGCCGCGGATATCGAACTCATCGCGAAATAAACCCGGTCTATGAAGTCCCGTCTACGCTCCTGGCTATGGCTCCTCCCTCTGGGGATGTATCTCGCGCTGACGGTCTACCAAATCCATCTGCCCGGCCCCAATTACGATGAGGCGGTGGAGGCGAAGCCCGCGGTGCAGTTTCTGCAACATCTGCCCGTGGAGGCGCACCGAAATGCGGTGATTCATGTTTTCGGCGGAACCCTGCCGTTGATGATTGTAGATTATGTGGGCGCGTTGAACGCGTGGGTGTTGCTGGTTTGCTTCCAGCTGGGCGGCATCAACGTGGCGACCATGCGCCTCTGGCCCATCGCCGTGGGCGCGGTCATCGTGGGACTGACGTGGCTGCTGGGGCGCAAGCTCTTCGGCGCGCGGGCGGGTTTCGCGGCCGCGATGCTGCTGGCGGTGCAGCCATCCTTCATCTTCTTCGCCCGGCAAGGCATCTACGTCACCAACACGACCATTGCGCTCATGCTGGCCATCTGGCTGGCGTTGTGGCGGCTGATGGAGACAGGCAGGGCGCGCTGGCTGGCGCTGGCCGCGTTCATGACGGGCCTGGGCCTGTGGGCCAAATTCATCATGCTTTGGCCCCTGGTTGCCACCGCGCTGCTGCTGCCGGTCATCTGGCGGCTGCGGACGGGGCTGGACCTGGCCGCGGCGGAAGGGTTCAGCCCCCAAGCCCTCCTGCACCCCCGCTTCTGGATTCCCGCCATCCTCCTTTTCCTGGCCGGGCTCAGCCCCTTCCTGCTTTTCAACATCCAAACCGGGGCCACCTTCAAGCATTTCACCGAAACCCTGAACCGCTCCTATTACGGCGTCGAGAACGCGGCCTATCTGGAGAATCTGGCGACCCGGTGGGAACAGATCAGGCATTTCCTCCGGGGCGATCATTTCTGGTATCTGGGCGGGAATTTCGTGGACGGGCTGGCCTGGCCCGCGTTTCTGACGGCCATCGTCCTCATGCTGCTGTGCCTGTTTTTGCGTCGGAAACAGCCTCGAGCATGGGCGATGGCGCTGCGCGCGGCCTTGGTTCTGCTCTTTTTCCTGCTGCTCCTCCTCCAGTCGCCCCTCACGCCCACCGCGCTGTGGTACACGCACCTGGCCATGTTCTCGCCCGTGCTGGCCCTGGTCATCGCCGGGGGGTGGGAGCTGCTTTTTCGGGAGCTGCCGGGACGGTGGGGGTGGATGGCCGCGGGAATTTTCATCGCGGCCATGAGCCTGAGCGGGCTGCGGGCCGATGTAAATTATCACCGGGCCCTGGCCGCGACGGGCGGTTACGCCGACCATTCGGACGCGGTCTATCGCCTCACCGATGAACTGCTGGCCCGAGGGATCGTCAGCCCCTACGCGCTGGATTGGGGCTTCGACGCGCCCGTCATTCTCATCTCCCAGGGCCGGGTGAATCCCATCGAAGTTTTCGGCTACGAACCCTACGACCGGCCCGATGACGCGTTCCCCCAGCGGATGCAGCCGTTGTTGCAAGACCCCAACGCCTACTTCCTGGTCCACGCGCCCGACCGCACCAACTTCCCGGGTCGGCGGGAGGCGTTGCAGGCGCTGGCCGCGGAGTTGGGCCTGGAGATGGAGACCGTCGCCATCATTCGCGAGCGCTCCGGCGCGCCGCATACGGAAATCTGGCATGCCAAAAGCAAGGACTGAAGCCGGGCGCCAAGGCATCGTGCTGCGGGTGTATTCCGATTTCATTGATGTGCTCACCGATGAGGGCGAGCGATGGCAATGCAAGGCGTCGGGCAAATTGAAACGTCGCCGCCGCCGCACCACCCTCATTGCCGCGGGCGACCGGGTGGTGATTCAGCCGGTGGATGAAGCCAAGCGCGAGGGTTTGATCACGGCTATCCTCCCCCGCAAAAGCGCGCTCTCACGACGACGCCCCGGCGTCATCGCGGCCATCGAGGATGTGATCCTGGCCAATCCCGATGAGATCATGGTGGTGTTCGCCGCGGCGGAGCCCGAACCCAATCGCTTCCTCCTGGACCGCTTTCTGGTGGCTGCGGAAGCCTCGGAAATCCCCAGCTTTATCGTCATCAACAAGATCGATCTCACGGGGGAGGAAAAAGCTCGGGCAACGTTCAGGTTGTATGAGGATGTCGGATATTCGGTTTTTTATGTGAGCGCCAGGGAAAACATCGGGGTGGAGGCGCTGCGCCGGCATCTGAAGGACCACATCACGGTGGTGGCCGGGCCTTCGGGCGCGGGGAAGTCCTCCCTCATCAACCGGTTGCTGCCGGGATTGAACCTGAAGGTGGGGGAGTTGATGCGGATGGGGAAGGGGAAGCACACGACCCGCTGGGCTCAGCTCTATCCGCTGGATACTGGCGGGTTCATCGCGGACACCCCCGGCCTGCGGGAGCTGGGCCTGTGGGATATCCGGCCCAACGAGTTATCCGACTACTTTCCCGAGATCCGGGCGCTGGCTCCCAAGTGCCGGTTCAGCGACTGCACGCACATCAATGAGCCGGGATGTGCGGTGCGGGAGGCCGCGGCCCGGGGCGACATCCATCCCCACCGCTGGCAAAGCTATTTGCAGCTTTTCGAAGAAGCGTCTCAAACGCCGCGGCAGTATGGCGGGGATGACTGAGCCCCTCTTCGAGTCGGCTCACACCTCCGGGAGGTGAAACAACTATTTTCAGAACAG
>CAZDCN010000086.1:0-7407 GCA_964503945.1 uncultured Caldilineales bacterium | reverse complement strand
GAAGGGGCCTTCGATGGGGATGGTGAGGAAGCCGATGCCCAGGTTTTGGGCAAGCTGACGCGCGTCGCTCTTGGAATGTTCGGAGGAGAAGCGGGAGGGCATGCTCACCCCGGTGACGTTCTCCGCGCCCAGCGCGTCTACGGCGATAACCGCGGTGAGCGCGCTGTCGATGCCGCCGCTGAGGCCCAACACGACCTTCTCAAAGCCATTCTTGCGCACATAATCTCGGGTTCCCAGCACCAGGGCCCCGTACACTTCCCCCGTCGGGTCGGGAGCCGTCGCGATATCGCGTGCGCGGGTCAACCGGGCGTCGGGCAGGCCGCGGCTGATCCCGGCCCCTGGCGCGACATAAAACTCCTCCCCTTCCATCTCCATCGCCCGCAGCGTCTCTCGGCTCTGGCGATAGCGGGGATCGTGCAGACGGCGACGGAACACCTCGTCCAGATCGATGTCCACGACGACCAAGGCTTCCTCGAACATTGGCCCGCGGGCCAGCAGAACGCCGTCCGGGCCATAGACCAGGCTGCGTCCGTCGAACACCAGCTCATCCTGGCCGCCCACCAGGTTGCAATAGGCCACGAAGGCCACGTTGTCCACCGCGCGGGTGGCCATCATCCGCTCCCGCGCGTCGCCCTTGCCCCGGGCGTAGGGCGACGCGGAGATATTCAACAGCAGCTCCGCACCCAGTAGGGCCTGCCACTGGGGCGGTCCGCCCGGATACCAGATATCCTCGCAGATGCTGAGGCCGACGCGATCGGGCCCCAGCTCGTAGAGGGGCGTGCGATGGCCCGCGCCAAAGTAACGATTCTCGTCGAAAACGCCGTAGTTGGGCAGATAATGCTTGTGATACAGGTCCAGCAGGCGTCCGTCCTGGATGAGCGCGGCGGCGTTGAACAGATCGTAATGGTTGGCGATGGGCAGGCCCAGGGCCACGGTCAGCCCTGAAGTGGCGGGGAGCAAATCATCCAGGGCCTGGCGCGCGGCGGCAATGAAATCGGGCTTCAGGAGCAAGTCCTCGGGCGGGTAGCCGGTCAGGATCATCTCCGGAAAGAGGACGAGATCGGCTTCCTGGGAACGGGCTTTTTGCAGCCAGTCCCGCACTTTGGCCGCGTTGCCTTCAATGTCGCCGACGGTGGCGTTGATTTGGGCCAGAGCCAGACGTAGAGTGCGCATGGGAGAAGCCTGAGATTTGGGAGAAGGGGGTAGGGTGATCTGCGATGGGCATTGGCAGCCCCATTATAGCCTGAATAGGGGCGAGGGGCGAATACAGGCTTGACAGAACATTTGTTTCTTGTGTAAAATCAGAACATGATTTCTAGTCGCACGCGCTATGTCGAGATCGACGTCCAATCCGCGCTGAACAAGGTGACCAGCCAGTATCTGGATATGCGTTGGTCACTGAATCCCTATCGCGGCTGCAAGCATGGCTGCGTCTACTCCTACGCCCGCTACACCCACACGTTTTTCGAGCTGGACCCCGACCGGGATTTCGCTGCGGTGGTCTTCGTCAAACGCAACCTGCCCGAGGTCTTGCGGAGGGAGCTGCGTAAACGCACATGGAAGCGGGAGAAGGTGAACATCGGCACGGCCACCGACCCTTACCAGCCCATCGAGGGACGCTATCGGCTCACCCAGGCCGCGTTGCACATCCTGCGCGATCAGCTCACCCCCGCCAGCCTGGTCACCAAGAACACCCTGTGCTTGCGGGACGCGGACCTGATGGCGTCGCTGCACCGGGCTGCGGGCTTCTCCCTGTGCATCTCGCTGATTACCGTGGACGAGGCCCTGGCCCGGTCGCTGGAGCCCGACGTTCCTCCGCCCGGGCAGCGATTGCGCGTGGTGCGGGAGCTCTCGCGGCTGGGCGTGCCCGTGAGCGTGGCCATTGCGCCCGTCATGCCCGGCCTCACCGATGGCGAAGCGGGGCTGCGCGACCTCATCCAGGCCATCTACGATCACGGCGGGCGATTGGGCTTTCACCAGACCTTCAAGATGTATGCCGACACCCGCAAGACCCTGTTCGCCTGGCTGGAGCGGGAATATCCTCATCTGCTGCCCTGGTACCAGCGGGTGTACGCCGCGGGGGGCCAAGCGCCCAGGGCCTATGAACGCAAACTCGCGGCCCGCATCGCCCGCATACGCGAGGAGATCGCGCCTCGCGCGCCCCAACCTCCCCCAACGGCGTTCCCTGCAGGCCAACTTACCCTGGGATTCTCATTTTGAGACTCAATATCTCAATCCTACCGGCGTCTTGTTCCCCATGCGCCAGATGACCAGTCACCGCCAGAAGGCGATCTGGTGGCGGAAGTGAAAACGTTTATCCAGCCAGGCCCGAATGAATCGGCTGCGCAGACGCAGCCAGGAGTATTGCGCCTGGGCCAGGTCCTCCTGGCTCAAAGGACGGGGGGCGTATTTTTCTCGGGCATACAGCCGCGCCAGCTGAGCGATGTCATCCGATGTCTGGGGCAACGCGTGGGCATAGACCGCAGCCAGTTCCAGGGGCGTCAGGCTCGGGCGTTGAGGGAATCCCAGCAATCGGCCCCACCATAGCACCTTGGCCCATAGCTTATCCATGAATTCCTGAGGCGATTGTTTGGACGGGATTTTTCTGACGGGTTTGCTGGGAACAGTGAATAAGCGGCGGATGTAATACAGGGCCAGGCCCACTCCCAGTATCGCAAGGGCGAGGAAAAGCAATCCCATGTTGGACATCACCCGTTCGGCCGCGCCTTGTTCGATTCTCACCGTGGATTCCTCGGGCGCGTTCTCTTCAATGGGGATGTTGCGATCGTTTTCCTCCTGGTTCTGCTCCAGGATGCTGGTGCGTCCGCCAGGTGCGGGAGGAACGACGGCTTCGCTCAGGCGTTCAATGACGGGTTCCGACGCGGTGGGTTCGAACTGAATCCAGCCATAGGTAGGGAAATAGACCTCCACCCAGGTGTGCGCATCCTTTTCCAGCAGCCGATATCCGCCCGAGAGGGGATCATAATCGCCCGTGGCGTATCCCTGGGCCAGGCGGGTGGGGATGCCCAAATGGCGCAGCATGACGGCCATGGCGGTGGCGTAATAATCGCAATACCCTTTCTTTTCCTCGAAAAGGAAATAATCGGCCGCGTCCTGGCCCGGTTTGGGGCCCGGAATTTGATCGCTGTACTCGTAGCTGCGCACAAAACCCTCTACCGCTTTGGCGATGTCATAGGGATTGTCGTAGCCTTGGGCCACCTCTTCGGCCAAGTCGAAGACGCGCTGGGGCACGGTGTCGGGAAGCTGCAGGTAGCGAGCGCGGATGTCGGGGGGATACGCCGTGCTGTCGCTGCGCAATTGGGATTCGGTGGCGAAGCTGATGGAGCTGGTGATGGTGTACGTGTCGCCGGGTTGCACGATCCCTTGGGCGATGATCATGGCCAGTTCCGAGACGCCAATGGCTTCTGCAGCCAGCGCCTCCTCGGGCGTCATCCCCTGGGGGATGACGCGGGCGCTGGCGGGCAGGCTCACCTCGATGGGCATGGGCGCGCCCATGAGGATATTGGTGAGCTGGAACATGGTCACCGTCTGGGTGATGACACGACGCGCGGTAAACCTGGGCGTCGATAGGGAGGCGGTTTCCAGGTTGATGTTCACGGTGTTTCGCAATTCCCATGCGTTGGAGGTGTAGGTATCCAGAACCGTGGCCTGATAATAGCGATTCACCGCGGTTTTCACCTCCATCACCGGTTCGTTGCTCAGATTGCGCGGGCCTCCCAAGGGATGGCTGGGAGTGAAAACAACGCTGGCCGGCGCAGCGCTGCCCGATTCTCCATAATTCAGGCTGTTGAATAATCGCGTCCAGGTTTCTTTCACCTGATTCCAAGGCGTTTGCAGCGGGTTGATGAGCTCCTGATCGTTCTCAATGAGGGTGCTGGGCAACACCCAGGAGACGATGATGACAAACAGGATGAAGATCACCCCATCCCGCATCACATCAAACCCGATATCGAAGGGAAAATAAATGCGCTCTCGATACCATTGCTCTTCTCGTTCGGTCAGGGTGGCCCGCACCAACAGCAACATGGCGGCGACCAGGTAGAGGATGAAATACGCTTTCAGGTCTGCCGGGGCATAGTACAGGTTGACCAGCATGGCCAGTCCCGTGGGGAGCACCGTCTGCCATTTGCGACGCTCGCGAAAATACACCCAAACGGCATTGAAACTGAGAATCCACAAGAGGATAGACAGCAGCAATACGAACACCAGGGTGTCCGCTCCGGGCTGTCCCGCCAAAACGTCGTTGAACCAGGCCAAGGTGCGCTGGATGACCTGATAAACTTCCTCCTGATGGTTCGCTGCGCCCGTGGCGAGGCTGGAAAGCCCGAACAGGATGGCTGCAGCGCCGGTGACCATGCTGTAGAGGAGCGCGAAGAGGGCGTTGAAATCGGTGAGCGCGATCATCGTGGCCGCGACCACCGCCATCGTCGTAATCGACGCCAGTCGATCCAGGCCCGGACTCCATCCCGCGGCGTCCAGAGACAACGCCAGGATCACCAGCATGAAGCTCAGGAGCAGGAAGTCGATCCAGCGCCGCGTGGCGACTTCATGCCGAACGGGAGCCGTCTCTTCGGGGAGGGCGGGGGTGGCGGGGGCGTACGTAGCGCTCATGGGCGTGTTTGCGTCTTTACGGTTTCAACCACTTCCTCAAGAGAGCAGCTTGAACAGGCCCCAGGTCATCAAGGCGAAGAAGAGGTAGGCGGCCAGGGCGATGAGGAAGATGGCGGTGAGGTGGTATTGGATCGCGCTGCCGTTCATGCGCAATTCCTCGCCCGGAGCGGCTGACCAGGTCTGTTCCAGGGGCGCGCCGGGGTGAGGATAGAGGGTGAGGGTGAAGCGGGTGCGGCTGTGGTCGGCCAGGTCGCGCCAGAGTTGCGCTTCGCGCGTCCAGATGTCTTTCAATAGTGCGTTCAGGGGATCGTTGGCGTCCAGGGCGTTGGCGGCCCGCTCCATGCTCAGGGCTTGCAGGCCCGCGTCCGCGGATGCAGCAATGAGGCTGATCTGCTCTTCATAGCGTTCGATCGTGCGCCATCGCTCGTCGACTTTCTCCCATGTCAGGGTTTGCGGCAACAGGATGGCTTGGATCAGGGCCCATTCGGGGCGGGGGGGGATGGCTTCGGCCAGAAGGCGTTGGCGGTTTCTCAGGTCCTCGTCATCCGCGAAGGGGATGGCGATGTGGAGCACGAGGGGGTCAGCTTCGATGAGCTCCAGGTTGGCGGCGTCGGTTTTGGCCAGCCTGCCGGCCAGGTCGTCCATCAGGGTCAAATCGTTCTCCCGCATGGCCGCGCTGATGTTGATGATGCGGAGGTTGGGCTCGGTTTTTACATCGACATAAAGGGAGTTGATTTGAGCGAATTGGGCGCGCGGGGGCTGAACAGCCTCTGCGCCGAAGGTTTGCGCCAGCACGGTCCGGGCGGGCGCGGGGCCCTGGTCTTCAAGCACATGCCTGGCCCAGTCGATGGTCAACGCCCGACGCTCTTCCTGAATGGCGTTGCTGTTGACCAGATCGGGATGCTGTTGGGCGATCTCTTCCAGGCGTTGTAGATACGCGCTGGCGGCGTCGAAATCCCCCCGGCTTCGGGCCCGAGCCGCCAACGAGGCCACGCCATCCACCACCTTTTGTTGGATGGCCGGATCCGCGGCGCCATGCTGGAGGGCTTTGGTGAGTTCGTTGATGGCCAGGGAGATGTAAGAAGCTGCTTCCTCGGGAACGAGGTCGGCGCGTAGCTGGTAGAGCTGGGCCAGGGCCAGATAGGTCGCGGTGTCGTCGGGGGCCAGTTGCTGAGCCTGGGCGTAGGAGGCCACCGCCAGAGGGTAGTAGCGTTCGAAGATGGCGGGATTCTGGGTGGCGGTCGCCAGTTGAGCGTAGATGGCTCCCAGGGTTTTGTGCGCCTGGGGCGAGTTTTCCTGGGCCGCGGTGCGGCGGGCCGATTGAATCTGGTCCCACAAGGAGGGCCGGATGAAGAGAAAATCAATGGGTTGTTTGGGGTCCTTCAGATCGTAGGACCAGGTGACGGCCTCAGCGCTGAGCTGATAATTTTCCGGGGTGAGGGAGATCCATGACTGGGGGTTGGGAGGCTCGGTGAAGGAGATGGTGAAACGCGCGCTTTCCAGGCGTCCGGGCCATAGCTGTCCGGTGAGGTCCATGGGATAACGGAAATGGGCCAGGGGGCCGTCTCCCACCTTCGCCGAGTAGGTCATCACCAGATTGGCCCGCTGGTTGGGTTTGAGGGTGATGGTGGCCAGCCACCATTGCTGATTCCCCGGCTCCAGGGGCAAATCCTTGCCGTTCAACTGCAGGGCGATGTTGCGGGGAGCGGGTTTGGGAGCAGGATAGCCGGGGACGGCCACCTTGGTTGAAACTGTTTCTCCCTTGTTGCGGTTGTGCAGGCGATAGTTGACCTGGACTTCGGCGATGGTGATTTGCCCGTCGTCGTGGAAGCTCACATCCACGGTCATGGACAGGAGCGCGATCTTGCCCGGTTGCAGAGGCATGAGCGTGAATCCGCCCGGATATTCGTCCTCAGCCCGGACGTTTTTCGGGCCGAACAACGTCATGAGCAAAACCAGAAAAGTCAAAAGGGCGCGCCATCCTTGCATCCAGATGCGGCTTCTGCTATGCTGATAGAACTGCCATGGATTGCCGAAGGAAAATTTTCTCATGACGTCGAAGCTACGCTTAATTCTTACCTGGAATATCCGCCCAGGACGCGAGCAGGAGTACTCGATGTTCGTCAATGATCGGCTGACGCCGGGTGTGGTGGAGCTGGGATTGCCTCCCCATGACGTTTATTATACCGCTTATGGGAATGTTCCGCAGATTATGGTGGTGTTGGACATCGCCGATATCTCGACATTGCCTGGGATTCTGAATTCGCGACGATGGCGAGAGTTGAAGAATGAGTTGTTTCAGTATATCGAAGATTATGAGGAAAGGGTAGTCCAAGTGGATGGCGATGGGGGTTTTTTCTAAGAGAGAGTTAAAAAACGCACTCTTTGACGCATAGAGCGAGGATAGTTCATGGATCCAGCATTGCAAACGCACATGAAACAGGCCGCGGCGCGTCACGCCCTCTCTCTGGTGGAGGATGGCATGACCCTGGGCCTGGGCACAGGCTCGACCACCGCTTTTTTTATCCAATTTTTGGGAGAGGCGCTGCAGTCGGGCGCGTTGAAGGATGTTCGGGGCGTTCCCACCTCCGAAGACACGGCGCGTCAGGCCCAATCCCTGGGCATCCCGTTGATCTCCCTGGATGACGTCGCTTATCTCGATCTGGCTGTCGATGGCGCGGATGAGGTGGACCCGGACCTGAACCTGATCAAGGGGTTGGGCAAGGCGTTGTTGCGGGAAAAGCTGGTGGAAATCAACGCCCGCGCGTTTTGGGT
>CAZDCN010000085.1:0-7477 GCA_964503945.1 uncultured Caldilineales bacterium | reverse complement strand
GTAAGCGCCTCACGTTTTACGTTTTACGCATGACGTCGTTGAACGCTCGGCCAACATTAGCTCTGAGAAGGTCTCCGCCAACGACGCCAACGCTTATTTACGAAGCAGTCGCCACGGGCGGCAGCCTGCCGATACCGATGAAAATGGAACTTGCAACCTGTAACCTGCCACCTGCCACCTGCAAACCTGACTGACTTTCATTTGTGTTTCCTCTATTTGTGTCCTCTATCCGTGGTTCTCCCTATCGGTGGGTTACCGACGAATCAGACGCTCCGCGAACACCACCCGCTCAAACCCCCGCCGCACATCCTCCAGAGTGATGCGCCGACGCCCGTCGTCCAGCATGAAATTGACGGCCTCGCGGGCGATCTGCTGGATGCGATGGGGACGCCCGCCCGTGCGTCGCCACACGAACGCCACCGCGTCATCCTCCCATTCATAAAAACCCCACACCGGCTTGCGCATGAGCAGCTCCGCCTCGTGGCGGTTGAGCGGCGGCACAACCACCTCGACGAACATATTGTACCAGGGCGACTCCACCCGGTCCCAAGCCTTGCTGATGTGCACGCCCGAGATGACCGCGCCCACATTGCGGGCGAACACATCCTGCAGGATGCGACGGAATTGTTGCTGGGTGAGACTGTCGTAGCCGCTAAGGGTGTCGGCCTCATCCAGCAGGAAGATGATGCGCGGCGCGGGCTCGGTGCGTTTTTTGAGATGCCCGATGATCTGGCGCAAGTCGCGACGCATGTGGCGGTCGGTGTAGGAAGCCTGGGCGGGCAGCAGAAAATACTGGAGCTTCTGCCGGGCCGGGAAGTCGGCCAAAGGCTCATGCAACGCGTCCAGCAGCCCCTCCATCAGTTGGTGGAAGAACGCGTCCTCGGGCGTGCCTTCCAGGTCGACGAACACCGGGAAAAAGCGGAACTTTTTGTCCTTCAGTCGGGGCAGGTCCTCCAGCAGGCGATAGAGAAGGGAGGTCTTGCCGATGCGCCGCTCGCCGTAGAGCATCATGCTGTTGTGCGCGAGACTGGCCTCCAGGTCTTGCAAAAGCTGCTCCCGGCCAAAGAACATATCGCGCGAGCGGATGGGGCTGCCCGCGATGTAGGGATTGAAGCGCCGCTCTACGGCCTGTTGCCGCATGTGCCAACGCAGGGCCGTGGTCCACGATGCATAGCCCACCACGGCCATGAACAGGGTGAGGAAGGCCACGCCCGCGAGCGCGAAGCCGGGATGCACATGCCCCAGGCCGGGGATAGCCACATAGGCCTGGGGCTCCCGCACCTGCAGGGTGAGGGAAATCGGCTGGGAATAGTTCATGTCGGGGTCGCGCACCTGAGCCTGGAAAGCGTAATCTCCCGGCTCCAGTTGGGGATAGGTAATGATGGGGTTGCGGCCCTGCCGCCAGTCGGCGTCCATCCCCTCCAGCTTCACGAGATAGAGGAGATCGTCGGGCAGGCTGTGGATGTCGCGGCCCTGCAGCATGACGTGGGCCTGCGCGCCCGCTTCCACGGACAGCGCGTCCCCTTCGGGCATGCGACCGTTGATGGAGAGCATCCCCAGGCTGGGGGGCGTGTGTTCGGGACGAAAACGGATGACGCCCGCCTCACTGCCCAGATAGAGGGTGTTGCCATCGCCGGCCAGCGCCAGCACGCGCCCCACATCATAACCGTAGGCGTGACTGTATTGCTGCCAGGTGCGGCCATCGAACGCGACCAGCCCGCTGACCGCGCCCAGCCACACCCGGCCCGATGCGGTCAGAATGGCGTCGATGCCCGGCGGCGCGGGCCCGTCCTCCGCGTCGAAAGTCTCCCAGACGCCGTCCCGCCAGCGGCTCACGCCCCCGCCCCACGTCGCCGCCCAAACCGCGCCCGACTCATCCTGAGCCAGCGCCGTGATCTCATTCGCGCCCAACCCGTCCGCGGTGGTGAATGCGCGCCAGCTTTCGCCATCGAACCGGTTGAGCCCCTCACGCGTGCCCACCCACAGCGCGCCCCCGTCGTCCACCAGCAGCGCGGTGACTTCGTTGGAAAGCAGCCCATCCTCCACGGTGAACGCCCGCCAATCCCGGCCATCCCAGCGGCTGATTCCGGCGGATCGGGTTCCGAACCACATGACGCCCTCCCCGTCCTGGGCGATGGCGGTGACGAAATTCTCAGACAATCCGTCAGCCATCCTCCATTGGCGGGCCCGTTTCCCCTTCAACGCGACGACGCCCTGGGTGCGCGTGCCCATCCACAGCGCGCCCTCGTCATCCAGGAACAGGGTGGTGACGCCTTCGGGTTTCAGGGGGCGACCTCCCACCCGCAGCGTCACCCTCTCCCACCCATCGTCTTGCAATCGATACAGGCCGCCGTCATCCTCCGCGGCCCAGAGCGCATCCCCATCCAGAGCCAGGGCGGAGATAGGGCCCTGGGGCGCGGGGGCGTCCTGCCAGGCCCGCCAGCTCGCGCCATCGTAGCGAGTGACCCCGGCCACCGTGCCGAACCACATGACGCCGTCCGCGTCTTCGAACAACGCGCTGACGAAATCCGCGGCCAGCCCGTCGGTCAACGTGAGCGCGTCCCAGCCTTGCGCATCCAGACGGGCCGCGCCGCCGCCATTGGTTCCCGCCCACAACGCGCCATCCCGCGCGGTGAACAGCGCCAGCACCCGGTTGCTGGGCAGCCCGCTCTCCTCGGTCTCCCACACCATCTCGTTATCCCCGATGTGGACGATGCCCCGGGCTTCGGTGGCAATCCACATGCCGCCGCGGGCGTCGGGCGACATGGCCATGACGCCAAAGCCATCCTCCTGCGCGCCCAGGGGGATGCTCTGCCAGCCCGCATCACCCAGGCGAAAGACCGTCGCGGCCTGGGCCAGCCACACGCCCTGCCGCGCATCCAGCGCCATGTGATCCACGCCCGTGGCGGGCAGGCCCGTTATCCGCCGCCAGCCCGCATCGGGCGACCACGCGAACAGGCCATCGGGACTTCCGGCCCACAGCTCGCCGTTGGGCAGGGCCATCAGGTCGTTGATGGTTGCGTCCGCCAGCTCGGTCCCCGCGCCCTGCGCTTCCCAGGCATCCCCGGTCCAGCGGGCGACGCCGTGGGCCGCGCCCGCCCACACATTCCCCGCCGCGTCCACGGCCAGGCTCAACGTTGGAGCCGCGGGCAACCCCGCGTGGACCTCCTCCCACGCGCCATCGAAACGCAGCACGCCCGTATCCGTGGCGAACCACAGGGCCGCGTCGGGCGTCTGCACGATATCGAACACCCAATTGGCGGCGACGCCGTCCAGGGCGTTGAACGTATGCCAGGATCGAGAGGATGTTTGGGCCAGGGCCGCGCCCGCGGCAAAGAGCAACACCAGCCACACGGCCAGCCAGGCCAGGGGGGAACGTTGTTTCATTGTCGGGGGAAAGGGGAGCGATGGGGAAAAGTCAATGCGCCTGTCCTATTGTACCTCATTTTTCGCATAAATCGAATTACGCGGCGAGGGGAATGAAAACCTGGGCCGCCGGGCCCGGCCCGCGAGACCGGCGGAGCAGGTGTCATGAACGGCGGCTCGCCGATAAGGATGAAGATAATGGTCGTCCGGGGTCCGGAGTCCGGTGTCCGGGGAATCTCGCCTTGGGCGCGGGCGGCCAAGCCCGTAAAACGTGATGCGTGATGCGTGAGGTCATCACGTTTTACGCATGACGTTTTACGTCATGAGCCAGCTCGGCCAACGTGGTTGCCAAAGCCTTTTCGCAAGCGACGCCAATGTTTATTGCAGTTATTTACGGAGCAGGAAGCCAGGAAGGAAGCAGCGCATACGAAATTCTTAGCAAAAACCAAGGGATTTCTAACATTGCGAAACTATGGTAAGGTTGACTTGGCGCGTGCGTCCAAGCCCGTAAAACGTGATACGTAATGCATGAGGGCGCCGCGTTTTACGCTTTACGCTTTATGTTTTACGTCATCGGCAAAGTCGGCCAACGTGGCCGCTAAAGCCTTTTCGCAAACGATGCCAACATTTATTGACGAAGCAGGAGATCATCCATGCCCGACAAAACCAAACCCAACCAGAACAACCGCCAACCCGAAGACCACAAGCCCGATCATCCCATCCCCGCCTCGGCATGGGTGTGGTGGGTGCTGTTATTGGTCCTGTTATTGTGGAATGTCGTTGTCTTCTGGCCCGCGATGGGGCAGGAGCCCATCTCCGCCGAAATCCCCTACTCCACCTTTGTGCAGCAAGTGCAGGCGGGCAATGTCAGCCAGGTGGAAATCCAGGGCGACCGCATCCAGGGCGCATTCAAAGAGCCCATCCCCTGGAAGCAGGAAACGCCCGCGCTGCTGCCGGGGCTGAAACAGGAAAACGCCGCGCCTCGGGCGACGGCCACGCCCGAAGCCGCGCCCACCGTCACCATCCAGGCGTTCAAAACCACCTTCCCCGCGGTGGTGGGCGATCAGGAGCTCATGGCTCTGCTCAAGAGCCATGACGTGGAAGTGAACGTCAAGCCGCCCGCCAACCCCGTGTGGGTGAGCCTGCTGGTGCAGTGGCTGCCCCTGCTGCTCTTCTTCGTGCTGTTGGGCTGGATGGCCAACCGCGGCATGATGGGGCAGGCGGGCAATATGTTCGGCTTCGGCAAGGCCCGGGCCCGCAAATACGTGGGCGAGGCCACCGGCGTCACCTTTGACGACGTAGCCGGGGCCGAGGAGGCCAAGCGGGATCTGATGGAGGTGGTGGATTTCCTGCGCAATCCGCAGAAATACCACGACATCGGCGCGCGCATCCCCCGCGGGGTGCTGCTGGTGGGCCCGCCCGGCACGGGCAAGACCCTGCTGGCCAAGGCCGTAGCCGGCGAAGCCGACGTCCCCTTCTTTTCCATCTCCGCGTCCGAGTTTGTGGAGATGTTCGTAGGCGTGGGCGCCAGTCGGGTGCGCGACCTCTTCGCCCAAGCCAAAGCCGAAGCCCCCTCCATCATCTTCATCGATGAGATCGACGCGGTGGGCCGCCGCCGCGGCGCGGGCATCGGCGCGGTCAACGACGAACGGGAACAGACCCTGAACCAGCTTTTGGTGGAGATGGACGGCTTCGACGCGGATGAAGAGGTCATCGTGCTGGCCGCGACCAACCGGCCCGATGTGCTCGACCCGGCCCTGCTGCGGCCCGGGCGTTTCGACCGCCAGGTCACCGTGGGCCTGCCCGACTACCAGGGCCGCCTGGCCATCCTGAAAATCCACACCCGCCATCTCAAGCTGGCCGACGACGTGAACCTGGCCATCATCGCCGCGGCCACCCCCGGCTTCAGCGGCGCGGACCTGGCCAACCTGTGCAACGAGGCCGCGCTCACCGCGGCCCGCCACAACCGCAACATCATCACCATGCAGGATTTCTACGAGGCCCAGGACAAGATCATCCTGGGCGGGGCCCGCACGCTGTTGTTGGATGAGCAGGACCGGAAGGTCATCGCCTATCACGAGGGCGGGCACGCGGTGGTGGCCTGGTTCAGCAAGGAGGCCGACCCTGTGATCAAGGTGACCATCATCCCCCGAGGCCGGGCCCTGGGCGTCACCGAACAACTTCCGGCCAAGGACCAATACAATCTGAGCAAGAGCTATCTGCTGGCCAGGCTGGCCGTGATGCTGGGCGGCCGCACCGCGGAGGAGATCGTCTTCGATGAGATCACCACGGGCGCGGAGAACGACCTGGTGGAGGCCACGAAGCTGGCCCGGCGCATGGTCACCCGCTGGGGCATGAGCGAGTTGGGCCTGGTCGCGTTCCAAACCGACGAGGAGCAGCCCTTCCTGGGCTACGAGCTGGCCACGGGCCGGGATTACAGCGAAGCCACCGCGGCCCGCATCGACGAGGCCGTGCGGCAATTGCTGGAAGAACGGCATCAGTACGCCCGCGAGCTGCTGGAAACCCATCGCGACAAGCTGGACGCCCTGGCCCAGGCCCTGCTGGAGAAGGAGACCATCGACGCGGCCCAGCTTGAGGCCATCCTCGGCCCCCGGCCCGAAGGCGCCCGCACCACCCCCGCCATCCCCGGCGCGGAGGGCATCCCCGCCAGCGCGAATGGATGAACATGGGATGCTTATTCCGTTTTGCCAGCGACGCCGACGTTATTTACCAAGCAAATCCCGCAGCGCGCTCTCCAAGTCGGGAAAATCAAAGGTGAAGCCCAGCTCCAACAGACGTTTGGGCACAGCCCGCTGCCCTTTCAGCAGCAGATCGGCCATCTCGCCCAGGGCCAGGCGCAGGAGGAACCCGGGCGCGGGCGCGAAGGAGGGGCGGCCCAGCACCCGGCCCAGGGTGTGGGCAAATGCCCGCTGGGTGACGGGGTTGGGCGCGGTGAGGTTGAACGGGCCCGACGCCCGCGGCTCGGTGATGAGAAAGCGCAGGGCCCGCGCCTCATCCCGAATGTGGATCCACGGCTGCCATTGCTGACCGCTGCCCAGCGGTCCGCCCAAGAAGAGCTTGAAGGGCAGCAGCGTGGGGGGCAGAGAGCCGCCCTGGGCGCTGAGCACGAGGCCCGTGCGGGCCAGGGCTCGACGCACGCCCATGCCCTCCACCGGCGCACTGGCCGCCTCCCACTGCACAGCCACCTCCGCCAGAAAATCATCCCCGGCCGGCGCGTCCTCATCCAGCACGACGTCATCCACCCGACCGCCGTAATACCCCACCGCGGAGCCCTGCACCAGGACCTTGGGCTTCGCCCGGGCCTGGTCGATGGCCTCGACCACGGCCTGGGTCGCGTTGAGACGGCTTTCGAGGATGCGGCGTTTGCGGGCCGCGGTCCAGCGGGCGGGGATGGGGCCCGTCCCCGCGATGCTCTCCCCGGCCAGATTCACGATGGCATCCGCGGCCTCGGCCAGATGCGCCCACCCCTGCGCGGTGCGCGCGTCCCAGCCCGCGACCTGCACCCCTGCGGGCAAGCTGGCCCGCTCGGGATTACGGGAGAGGACGATGATCTCATGGCCCTCGGGCAGGAGCAGATCAACGAGCGCCCGCCCGATGAGCCCTGTGCCGCCGGTGATGAGGATGCGCATAGGAGCCTCCCTGGAAGAATCCAGAAGGTTGAGGGGGTTTGTTAGCATCCTAGCCCGCGCGCGGGCGTTTGTCAAGCGCGATGCGGCAAAGCCAGCAATTTCAAATGCCGCCGTCCGTCCGGCGATGAAATCGCCAGGATAGAAAACAGCGCCGGAGGAAGTTCGGCCAGGCGCCTGCTTCGTAAATAGGCCGTTGATAGAGAGATCCACGGACAGAAAACACAAATAGAGGAAACACAAATGCAGGTCAGGTTGGCAGGTGGCAGGTGGCAGGTCAACTGGCGCAGCCTTACCTGCGACTTGCGACCTGCGACTTGCGACCGCATTTTCATTCCTTATTGGCGTGCAAGCGCTCATGATACCTGCTTCGTAAATAGATTTGGAGAACGCAGATAGCGCTGATGATACGCAGATAAACGCAGATGAAGGCAAAAAACAGAAAATCTCATGTGCGACTTTCT
>CAZDCN010000084.1:0-7507 GCA_964503945.1 uncultured Caldilineales bacterium | reverse complement strand
ACCGCCCTGCCCGCGCCCGCGATCACCCCCACGCCCACCCACACGCCGACGGCCACCCCCACGCCCACCCCCACGCCCACCCCCACGGCCACCCCCACGCCCGACTATTTCTTCCTCACCCTGCGCCCGGGCCAGGACAACTATCAGGGTGTGCGCGACGCGTTCATCGCGGCTCGCGACCCCGCGGTAAACTACGGAGCCGCGCCCCTGCTGGTCCTCAGCGGCAAGGCCGATGACCGCAACCGCATCCTCATCTCCTTCGATCTGACGTCCCTGGCCCATGTGGATTTTCGGGCCGCGGAGCTGCGGCTGCACGGGGCCTATCTCACCCACGCGCCCCGGGGCAACGCGGCCATCCATCGCATGACGCGGCCCTGGAGCGAGACCGACGCCACCTGGCAAGAGGCCCTACCCGGCCAGCCGTGGGCCGATCCGGGCGGTCGCGCGGGCGCTGATTTCGAGGCTGCGGCCACCGACCTCATCCCCGCGGACACGGTCCTGGCCTTCGATGTGACCGCGGATGTGGCGGCGTGGCTGAATGGCGACCCCAACTACGGCTGGATCGTCCGCCTGGACGATCCCGAACTGCTCATGAACCTGGGTGCGAGGGAGCATCGGGACCTGACCCTGCGGCCCGAGCTGGTGATCACCGTGGGAAACAGCTCCATCCTGGCCACGCCCACCCCCACGGCCACCCCCACCGCCACGCCCACCCCCAGCGGCCTCACCGGCCCGACCACCTTCCTCCAGCCCCTGCATCCCGGCTGGAACGCGTTCTCCATCCCCCTCATCCCGCAAAACCCCAACCTGCCCGACGTTCTCAGCAGCATTACCGGGAAGTATGATGAGGTGCGCTGGTACGATAATTCGGTCACGCCGCCCGCGTGGCGCGCGTTCCGGCCCGACGGCTCCGGCGATCTCACGGCCATCCATGAAACCATAAGCGTGTGGGTGCTGATGAACGCGCCCGGCACGCTGGAGGTTTTGGGCCAGCGCCCTCAGACCACCACCATCCATCTCCGCCCCGGCTGGAACCAGGTGGGCTTCCCCTCCCTGGCCGACCAACCGGTGCAGGCCGCTCTGGCCGACATCGCCGGCGATGTCGATATCGTGGCCGTGTGGGACAACAGCCAGTCCCGCTGGCGCACCTGGCGGGCCGATGAAGCTCCTGCCGACCTCACCACCCTGCGACCGGGCGACAGCGTGTGGATTCACGCCATCCGCGAGACTGACCTGATCATCGTCAACAGCGGTTGATGTGGAGATTGTGGATCCATGGCGTTTAATTGACACCTGTGCGATTTCATGGAAAAATCAGGAGGCCAGCAGTTCGCCACACTCATCGACAAAGGAGGTCGCCATGAAATTGCACCCACGCTTGGTCAAATCCATCCCACCCCTGTTGCTTTTTCTGGCTTTGATCCTGGGCCTGGGCGTCACCGTCACCTGGACCGCGGCCGCGCCCTTGCAGAATACGCCTCCCACCGCGGATTTCACCATCGACCCGCCCCAAGGCGTCGTGGGCACGACCTTCTTTTTCGATCCTATCCACGTCTCCGACAGTGAGGACAGTGACGCCTGGCTGCTGACCCGCTTCGATTTCGACGGCGACGGCGTGTGGGACACGACCTGGGACAACCCCACCAACCCTGCGGTCCGCCATGAGTATGCCACGCCCGGAACTTATCAAGTTAGGCTGGAGGTGATGGACACAGGCGGTCTGACCGACATCGCGGTGAAAACCCTGCAGGTGGGCGATCCGGGCGCCAACACTCCGCCCACGGCCCGCTGCACCGCCTCGCCCGCGTCCGGCCCGCCCGGAACCACCTTCACCTTCAGCGCCGCGTCCAGCTCCGACGCCCAGGACGCGGTCTCGAATCTGCAAGTGAAATGGGACCCATGGGGCGGGTTTGATTTCCGCGGGCAGAACTGGCAGCCCGCCACCCAATCGGTGAGCTACACGTTCGACAGCCTCGGCATCCACGAAGTGGATGTCATCGTCATGGACAGCGGCTATCTCATGGACGACGCGACCTGCCAGGTGGAAGTCGCGCCCGAAGGGGGCAATCAGGCTCCCACCGCCCGCCTGAGCATCTCGCCCGCCTCGGGAACCATCACCACCACCTTCACCCTGGATGTGAGCGCCAGCACCGACCCGGAAGACGACATCACCCGCCTTGCCGTCCGCTTCGACTGGACCGATGACGGCGTATATGACACCGGCTGGCTCAATGCGTCGCAGCCCCTGGAAACGACCTTCAATGACATCTGGGGGACCCTCACCGTGCGGGCCCAGATCAAAGACACGGGCGGGCTCACCGATGAAGCCACTCAGACCATCCTGGTGACCACGCCCTACCGCGTCTTCCAGCCCCTCATCCAGAAATGACGGCTCCAGAAAGGCCGAGCGCAGCCTTTCCCCCGGAAACATCCACCCGCCACAGCATGCCCGAGCATCCCCTCTCCCCCCGCGACCTGGTGCGCCAAACCCTGGCCGGATTTCCTCCCCCGCGCCTGCCCCTGGGCGAACTGGTCGTCGAGGATGACCTGGTGCGAGAGCTGGTGGACCTTCCCCCGGATGCGCCTCTGCCCCTGCCCGCCAAACGCGCCCTGCTGAAGCGCTGGGGCCACGATCTGATCACGGTGGCCTTCTCCGGCGGTTGGGGCGCGCCCGTCCAACCCGACCCGGAGGAGCGCCTGGCCCGGGTGCGCTTTTGGGCCCAAGAAAGCGACCTGTTCGTGTTTGCCCTGGTGGATGGGCCTTTCAGTCTGGCCGCCCGGGCCTGGAGCTGGGACCAGGCGCTCATTCGCTTCACCCAGGACGATAGCGAGCTGGAGAGCTTCCTGGCGGATGCGGTGATCGAAATGAGCGAATGGTTTGAGACGCTGGCGGACGCGGGCGCGCAGGGCGTCATTCTGGGGGATGACATTGCTTATCGCCGCGGGCCCTACGTGCGCCCCGGCCATCTCCGCACGCGCTATTTCCCCTTCCTCACCCTGATGACGGCCACCGCCCAGGACCTGGGCCTGGCCGTGGTCTTCCACTCAGATGGCAATCTCTGGCCGGTGTGGGAGGACATCGTGGCCGCGGGCGTGGACGGGATCCACGGTCTGGACCCCTACGCGTCCATGTCGCTGGCCCTGGCCCGCCAGCGCAGCCCCGACGCGCTCTGCCTGTGGGGCAATCTCGACCTGGGGTGGCTGATGAACCGGCCAGACCGGGAACAGGTCCGCGCGCATTTGACCATGCTGCTGGAGCCGGTGCGGGGAACGCCCATCATCTTCGGCAGCAATAGCGGGCTTTATCCGGGCCTGCCTTTGAATTTGCTGGACGCGCTGTATGCAGAAGCGGCCGCGCTCTCGGTGACCTGACAGGTTCCCCGCGCCCGGCTCAACCTATCCCTAAATCGGCTTCCCTCGCCCAGGCCTCGCATGGAGGCCATCTCCGCGGGAACCTGTCAGGTCGACGCCCATCCACACAAACCTCTTCATCATGATCTGCCATCAACAACGCTGCCTCTACATCCACATTCCCAAGACCGCGGGCCAGAGCGTGGAGCGGGTGTTTCTGGCTCTGAATGGCCTCACCTGGGAGACCCGCGAGGCCCTGCTGCTGCGCCCCAACGACGATCCCGACAAAGGCCCGCCCCGGCTGGCCCATCTCACCGCGGGCGACTACCTGCGCTACGGCTATCTCACGCCCGACCAGTTCCAGAGCTACTTCAAATTCGCGTTTGTGCGCAACCCCTGGGCGCGCATGGTTTCTTTTTACAAATACCTGAGCTATGGCGTGACTTTCCCTGAATTCGTGTTTGGCGACTTTCAAAAAAAGCTTTGGACCGAGATGTATTGGTTCACTCGCCCCCAGGCGGAATTTCTTTATGACAACCAGGGCCACCTCCTGGTGGATTTTGTGGGCCGGTTCGAACGATTGCAGGACGATTTCAATGAGATTTGCCAACGCGTCGGTCTGCCTCCCACCCCGCTGCCCCACGTGAACAAAAGCAAAAAGCACGCCCAAAAGGTCCAATTCAGCCTGCGCCCGCGCCGATTCCTCCGCTATCTCCGCCATCGGGGCTACCGCCCTCCCGCGCCCCAATTCCCCCACTGGCGCGATTATTACGATGAAGCCACCCGGGCGCTGGTGGCGGAGCTCTATCGGGCGGACATCGAAAGGTTTGGATATACGTTCGACGCCGGGGAATGATGAAGGCGATCGCGTGCGCGTCGCCCCATCGAGTGGCTGTTTTCATCCAACGCAAAAAACTGGCGCTCCGGTCAACATGGGGAGCAGACCAGGAAACATTTGTGCCGTTTTCGTAGGGAAAGCGTAGGTTTTTCGTCCAGAAGCTTCAGAAAGAGCGTGCTATACTTATTTCCAGAGATGGCAATCTCTTCTTCTCCTCCTTTTTGATAGAGGGTCCACGGTCGGGCAGCCGTGGGCCCTCTTGGGTTTTCAAGACCCAGGATGGGTGCAGTCAGGGGCGAAATTAATATGGCTCTCTGCAAATTTGGTTCCACCATTATGTATGATTTGACACAATCAGTGCGCTAGAGTAAGATCCCGTATGTTGACAACGTTGTCAAACTCACTCCATTTTAGATGAACCGATATGACTCTGACCTTTGAACATGTCATCTCCTCGCTAATCCAGGTCAGCGGTTTCGTCCTGGCGGTGATTTTGGGCATTATCGTAATGGAGTTGCTTCTGTGGGTGATGCTCTATCGTCGCCCGCGCAACCAGCTCGCGCATGTTGTCATTTCGATCATCGAATTGTGGCTCCTCTTGGGCGTCGGGTTCTATGTGTTCTTTTATGAAGTCATCGGCTTCGGCGAGGACATCATCGTCGCCTTCAACAAGCTGCTCAACATGCCCGGCGATCTCATCTACGCCTGGACGGGCCTGGACTTGATCCCGCTCATCCACCTGGATCAGTTGCCGTATCCGTGGTTGTGGATCCTGCTCCTCTTTGCAGCGCTATGGGCCGCGCTCTACTTCCTGAGCAAGCCCAAGCCCATCCGCAACGAGATGGCCTATCTGCTGGTGGCTCCGGCCGTGGTGGGCATCCTCGTCCTGTTCATCTATCCTTTCCTCTTCGAGATTCGGCTCTCTTTCGCCAATCTCGTGCTGACGACATTCAAGGATTACCGCCAGCATGATGCGCTGACCTTGTTCAGCACGTATGGAGTGAGTCTGGCGTATGGGATCAAGAACTACAAGGGGGTGTTCACCGGGTCGGTGGCGAAGAGCGCCACCTTCTGGCAGGTGCTGAGCTGGAATGTGGTGTGGACGGTGGTGAATGTGACGCTGCACGTAAGCGTGGGCATGGCGTTGGCTTTGCTCATGAACCGCAAATTGCGGTTGCGGGGCCTCTACCGAACCCTGCTCATCATCCCCTGGGCCATTCCGCAAGTTATCGCCGCCATGGCCTGGAAGCAAGAATTCAATTACCACTACGGATTCATCAACAACGTGTTGCAGCTTCTTGGCTTCGACGCCATCAACTGGCTGCAAGACCCCTTCCACGCCCGCATGGCCGTGATCATCGTCAACGTCTGGCTGGGCATCCCCTTCATGATGGTCATCATCCTGGGCGGCCTGCAATCCATCGACGCGGCCCTGTACGAGGCCGCGGAGATCGACGGCGCGGGCGCCTGGGATCAATTCCGCAATGTCACCCTGCCCTCCCTGAAGCCGGTGATCACGCCCGCGGTCATCCTGGGCACGGTGTGGACCTTCAACATGTTCAACGTGATCTGGCTGGTGACCCAGGGCGGCCCGCAGGAAAAGACCGACCTGCTGGTCACCTCCCTCTACAAATCCTTTGTCAATTTCTACCGCTACTCCCACGCCGCGGCCTTCGGCATGGTCATTTTCATCATGCTGCTCAGTTTCACCGTGGTATACCTGAAAGTCACCGGCGGCCTGAAGAGCATTTACGAATAATCCCCCCGATTTTCGCGGACACGGACACCGTTCATGCAAAACGCGCATCGATCCTGGCTCGAACTCCTTCCGATTCCCCTCGTCGTCCTGATCGCGTTTTATTTCCTACAGCGAGGAATCGCCACTCAGGTGGACGCGTTGACCTTGCTGGGCGCGTTCTTCGCGTTTCTGACCCTGCTGTTCATCGTGAGGGAGATCGCGTTGCGCGCGCCGCGCAAAGGCGACGGCCTCCTGCAGAAAATCCAGCCGTTCTTTCTGCCTCGCGGGCGGGAGGACAGTCCCTTCAAGCGATTTCTCATTCACCTGGCCCTGATTACGGCCAGCATCATCGCCCTTTATCCGGCCCTGCGGGTGTTCTCCATCAGCCTGCGACCGGGCAGCCAGCTCGTCTCCACCGATCTACGCATCATCCCCGAAGGCGCCACATTGGAGCACTATCGCCAGGTCATGTTTGGCGATCCGGAGACGGGGAAGAAAGGCAATTTCTTCCTGTGGACGTGGAACAGCCTCATCATCACCCTGTCCACCGCGTTCATCGGCGTGATCATTGCCGCACTGGCAGGCTATGCGTTCAGCCGCTTCCAGTTTCGCGGGCGTCGGGCGGGCATGGTCTTTTTCCTCACTACGCAGATGATCCCGGCCGGGATGCTGCTCCTGCCCTTGTGGCTGATGCTGGCTAACCTCAAACTCACGGACACCTACCTGGGCATGATCATTGCATACAGCGTCTCCTCCGTGCCCTTCAGCATCTGGATTTTGAAGGGCTACTACGATACCATTCCCTTCGATCTGGAGGAAGCGGCCATGATCGACGGCGCCTCGCAATTGGCGGCGTTCTGGCGCATTCTCATCCCCCTCTCCATCCCGGCCCTGGTCATCGTTTTTCTGTTCAATTTCATGGCGGCCTGGAGTGAATACATGGTGGCCAACGTCATCATCAAAGACCCGATGATGCGCACCTGGCCCCTGGGCCTGAGCGAATTCGCAGGAGCGTTTCAAACCTCCTTCGGCGCATTCGCGGCCACCTCCATCCTGGTCGCGGTTCCAGTGATGATCCTATTCCTCTACTCGGCCAAATGGCTCATCAGCGGTCTTACGCTGGGCAGCGTCAAAGGCTGACGCCCTTCGTTCATCGACTTTCCCCCTCTCACGCTCCACACTCTCAATCACAGGAGGAGAAGTTCCCATGTCCAAAAAACTCATTTTGTTGATCGTGCTGGCGCTGGCGTTGAGCCTGACGATCGCCGCTTGTGGCGGCAAACGCGGCGAGACGGCCACGCCCGCGCCTGAACCCACCAAAGCCGAGGCCCCGGCCAAAGCCACCGAGGCTCCGGCGGCCGAGCCCACCAAGGCCATGGAAGAAGAGAAAAAGGAAGAGGCCGCGGCGCCCGCCACAGGGGAAGCCATCACCATCACCTATTGGGAGCAGGAAGGGGATGACGTGGACGTCTTCCTGGATAAGCTCGCCCAGGATTTCATGGCGAAAAATCCGAACATCGTCATCGAGCGGGTGCACTACGCCAACGAAGACCTGCGCGACCAGTTCCAGGTGGCGAGCC
>CAZDCN010000083.1:0-7541 GCA_964503945.1 uncultured Caldilineales bacterium | reverse complement strand
AAGAGCCAGGGGGGGAAGGGTTTTGTATGTATGGATCAAATGGCGCAATCGATGCCAGAGGGAATCGGGCCGGGCTTGTTGGGCGGCCACGTTCACCTGTTGATATCCATAAACAGGATCGTCGATGATCGGCAGGATCGGTTGCGGCGCGTTGGAAAAGCCCGCGTTGGGAGAGTCATCCCATTGCATCGGGGTGCGCACGCCGTAGCGGTCGGGGAGCCAGATGTTATCGCCCATGCCGATCTCATCGCCATAGTACACGATGGGGGAGCCGGGAAGGGCGAACAAGAGGGCATGGATGAGTTCAATCCGCCGGGGATCATTGTCCAGCAAGGGGGCCAAACGACGGCGTATGCCCAAATTCAGGCGCATGCGAGGGTGTGGGGCGTATTGGTCCCACATCCACTGCCGCTCTTGGGGCGTGACCATCTCCAGGGTGAGCTCATCATGATTGCGTAAGAAGGTGCACCACTGGCAATTGGTTGGGATGGCGGGCGTGTTACGCAAAATCGACACTACGGGAGCGCCATCGCCTTGTTTGAGCGCCATAAACAGCCGGGGCATCAAAGGGAAATGAAAGCCCATGTGGAGCTCATCGCCGGGCGCGGCGGGGTCTTGGGGATCGCCGCCGAAATAGGCGCGCGTTTCCATGGGCGGCTGGTTGGCCTCCGAAAGAAGCACAGCGTCGGGATAGTCGGCGTCGATCACCCGGCGGAGACGTTTGAGATAGGCGTGGGTTTCGGGCAGGCTCTCGCAATGCGTGCCTTCACGCTCGAAGAGATAGGGCACCGCATCCATGCGAAAGCCATCCAACCCCATATCCAACCAAAAACGCATCACCCGAATCATTTCCTCCTGGACCTGGGGGTTATCGTAGTTGAGGTCCGGTTGCTGGGTGTAGAACCGATGCCAGTAATACTGCTGGCGCAGGTCATCCCAGGCCCAATTGGAGGTTTCGGCGTCGAGGAAGATGATGCGGGCGTCCTGATACCGATCCGCGACGTCGCTCCACACATACCAATCGGTGTAGGGCGCCTGTCGACGCCGCGAGGCCTGAAACCAGGGGTGTTGGTCTGATGTGTGGTTCAAAACCAGGTCCGCCAGCACGCGGATGCCCCGAGCGTGGGCTTCCTCGATCAGACGCCGGAAATCATCCAAATCGCCATACTCGGGATGGACCTGGTAATAATCGGAGATGTCATAGCCATCATCCACCCGGGGGGAGGGATAATGGGGTGAAATCCAGATGGCGTCCACCCCCAGGTCCTGGAGGTAATCCAGACGGGTGATGAGGCCTGCCAGATCGCCAATGCCGTCGCCATTTCCATCCTGGAAGCTGCGCAAATACACCTGGTAAAAAACCGCGGTTTTCCACCAGGGGATCGAAGGCGCTGGCTGATTAACGGATGATGCGGACATCAGGGGTAAAGCGAGGCGTTAGCCTTTGACGGAGCCGGCCAAGAGCCCTCGGATGAAGTATCGCTGCAGGGAGAAGAAGAGGATCAAGGGCAGGATCATGGTCACAAACGCGCCCGCGGTGAGCAGATGCCAGTCATTGCCTCGGGAGCCCACCAGGTTGGCCAGGTGCATGGTCAAGACCTGATTTTCTTTGTTGCCGCCCAGGAAAATCAAGGCGACCAGGTAGTCGTTCCACACCCACAGGAATTGAAAGATGGCGAAGGAGGCCAGGGCGGGCACGGAAAGGGGCAAGACCAGCTTGGTGAAGACGGTGAAGTGAGAAGCGCCGTCGATAAATGCGGATTCCAGCGTTTCTCGAGGCAGGGTGCTGATGTAATTGAACAGGAGATAGACGGCCAGGGGCAGTCCGAAGCCGGTGTGAGCCAGCCAGATGGCTAAAAAGGTTCCGTTGATGTTCAGTTTGGCGTAGTCCCGCAAGATGGGCACCAAAGCGATTTGCAAGGGCACCACCAGCAAAGCCACCACCAGGATGAACAGCAATCGCCGCCCGCTGAACTGCATCCAGGCGAAGCCATACGCGGCAAAGGCCGCGATGAGGATGGGTATCACCGTGGCGGGGATGGCGACGGCCACGCTGTTGAGGAAGGAGCCGATGAAGTTTTCGCCGGGGATAGTCTCCACCGAGCCATCGGGCTTTTCGATTTTCAGCTCCTTTCCTAAAAGCACTTCCTTATAGTTCTGCAGGGTGAAGTTCCAGTTCACTGTCCATTGGTATTCCTGGACCTCAATCCGCCCCAATCGTCGATTGCCGATCCACTTGACCCGTTTGCCGTCGGGCGTTTCAATCCCCTCCCGAAACTCCTTAAAGGTCCCGGTGACGCCCGCGATGGTCATGTCGCCCTTGGTGTCCAGGTTCAGGTCTTTGGCGCGCAGTTCCTGTGTGGTCACCCACTCTTTATGCGGGAAGACCGTCCACCAGCCGGTGGTGAGGATTTCCGTTTTGGGCCGGAAGGAGGAGATGAACAGCCCCATGGTGGGCACGGTCCACAGGACCACCATAATCAACAAAGCGCCATTCACCAGGATGAGGGAAAGCCAGTTGGTCCGACGTTTGGATTTCATTTGAACCCCCTCTGTTCACGGAACTGGCGCAGGTTGTAGATCATGACGGGGATGACGGCGATGAGCAGAACGATGGCGATGGCGGAGCCATATCCCGCGTTGCGCGCCACGAAGGATTGTCGATAAAACTGGGTGGCGATGACTTCGGTGCCGTATTGCCCGCCCGTCATCACCCAAACCACATCGAACACCTTCAGGGTGAAGATGGTGATGGTGGTGGTGACGGTGATGATGGTGGAGCTGATGTAGGGCAGCATGATCTTGAAGAAGATCTGCACTTCGTTGGCGCCATCCACCCGCGCGGCTTCCAGAATATCGTCGGGGATGCCTTTAATGGCTGCAGAAAAGATGACCATGGCGAATCCCACCTGCAGCCACACCAGGATCACCACCAGGAAGACGTTGTTGAAGGGGGCGATGCCGGTGTAGGCGGGCCAGGCCCTGGGCTGTCCGCCCAGCGCCGTCACAATGGCATTGAGCAAGCCGATCTGGGGGGCATCGGCGGGCCGGGCCTCGTAGACGAAGTTCCAGATGACGCCCGCTCCCACAAAGGAGATGGCCATGGGGAGGAAGATGAAGGCCTTGGCGGTGCGCTCGAACTTGCTGCGATCGGCCAGCACAGCCACCAAAAGGCCAAATCCAACGGTCAAAGGGACGCCCAGGAGCATCCAGAAGAAGATATTGTTGCGGAACGCCTCCCGCATGAGCCGATCGGTGAAGACCGCAATGTAATTGCCCAGGCCGACGAAATTTTCCGGCGCCGGGCCGTTTTTATTGAACAAGCTGATGTAAAACGTTCGCGCCACAGGAAAGGCCAGGTACCAGGCCAGGATGGCTAACGCGGGCCCCACGAAAAGAAAGGGGAGCAGTCGGGTCCGCCATTTGTCGGGAAATTGTTCCAGGATCCAGTTGAAAATCCAATACAACGCGGCCACGCCCCCCACGCCCCAAACCACAGCCACCAGCGTGATCATCCATTTGGGGGCGTTCCCCTCTCGCAAGAAAAGAAATCCAGCATAGAGCAGGCCAAAAGCGATGATCGGGGTGGCGATCATCAGCGTGATGCGCAGGATCAGCAGGATGATCCGCTTGCCTGGGCTGAGATCATCCCCCTGCGCCTCCTGAAACAAAGCCATGATGGGCCTCCTGCAAAACCAAAGGTGGCGAGAACGAATGATACGGGTGCGTCCCCAAAAGAGTTGGAAACGGGTCGTCGCGCTTGCTGGCCGACTGAAGTCGAGCTCTCTAGGCCTATGGCCAAGGGACGGCCTCCGCCGTCCCAATTCCGCTGACGGAGCGGTCGCCGAAGGGCGACCGTCGGCGCTGTCCGAACCGCCTTCCGCATCTCCTCCCCCGCCCGTTTCGGCGTAGGGAAGGGACAAAAGGACGGGCTCTGCGCCTAAAGCGTCCGAGTTCACTCGGCTTGTGTTTGGGGCGTTTCCAACTGAACATGGACACACCCTAATCAAACAACGGCTGTTCGTTAACTTAATCCAAAAGTTTTCGTATGGCAAGTGACACGTCGCAGGAGGAGAACGCTTCAGGCATTCCCCTCCTGCCACCTATCACCTGAAATCAGGCGAAAGGGGGGCTGGCTCCAGCCCCCCTGGCATGGTGGCTTATTGTTGTTTGGGCCAAGCCTCGTCGATCTCTTTCAGGGCGGTGTCCAAATCGATGGAGCCGCTGATCCAGTCGGTCATGGCTTTCCAGAAGGCGCCGGTGCCCACTTCCGCAGGCATCAGGTCGGAGGCGTCGAAGCGCACGGTCTGAGCGTTGAGGATGGACTCAGCCACGCGGCGGTCGATGTCGTTGGTGTACCAATCCAGGCTGGAGTCGTTGTGGGGGGAGATGGCGCCGCCAGCCTTCACCCATGCTTCCACGCCTTTGCCCGTGGCGAAGTATTCCATAAGGGCGCGGACCTCGGGGCGGTCGTTGAACATGGCCATGATATCGCCCGCGACCAGAATGGGCGTATCGTATTCCTCGTCCACCGGCGGCATGACGAAGAAGTCGTAGTCCACGCCGGGCTCCAGGCCTTCGGGGAAGAAGCCGGTGATCCAAGGCGCCTGAGCGTGGAACCAGCACGCCGGGGGATCCTGGAACATGGGCGCGGGGGCGTCGCCGATGAAGGTGGAGACGATGCCTTCGCGGCCGCCGTAGACATAGTCGGGATTCAGCCAGATGTCGCCCATGAGCTGGGCGGCCCGTTTGACCTCGGGGGATTCGAACTTGAGTTCGCCAGCCACCCATTTGTCGTAGTTCTCGGGGCTGGTGGTGCGAAGCATCAGGTTTTCGATCCAGTCGGTGGCCACCCAGCCGGTGGCGGCGCCCGATTCGATGCCGATGCACCAGGCGGTGTCGCCATCATCCGCGATGGTTTGAGTCAGTTGCATGAGCTCATCCCAGGTGGTGGGCACCTGGTAACCGGCTTCTTCGAAAGCTTTCTTGGGATACCAGATGTAGCTCTTGCCCGCGGTGCGGTGCCACACCCCCGCCATGACGGGGTTGCCATCGGGACCGGGCATGGTGGCCATATCCAGCCAGCTCTGCTTGTAGTTTTCCTGGAGTTTGTCCATGTTCATGAAGCTGCTGACATCCACCACCTTGCCCTGGGAGGCGAAGACGGAGAGCAGCCCAGGTTGGGGGAAGTCCACCACATCGGGCGCGTCGCCCGCATCCACCCGGACGTTGATCTGGGTTTCGAATTCCTTGGTGCCGGTGTACTGGACGTCGATGCCCGTGGCTTCTTCGAAGGGTTTCACCGCCATTTCCATTTTTCGGGCTTCTTCGTCCACCATGACGCCCAGCAGGGTGACGGTGGTCCCGGCGAATTCGCCAGCGTACGCCCGGTCCAGCCATTCGAAGCCGGTCTTGCCCTCTTCGGCGGGCTCAGGGGTGGCGACGGGGGCCTTGCCGCTGGCTTTATCGAAGATGACCTGGAGGTCTTCGCGGAGCTTGTCGATTTCTTTATCCAGATCCAAGCCGCTTTCGTTGCCCATGAGACTGCCAAACGCGCCCACGCGGTCCCAGGCTTCGTTCCAGTTGGGCATGTAACCCTCGGCGCTGGGGTTGTCGGGGTAGTTCAGCCCCGCCTTCATGATATCCCAGTTCTCAACCCAGGGGTACTGCTCGGATTTGGCCTGGAAGAAGGCGTCTTGCCACTGAGGCAGCGCGGGCATGGCGCCGTAAACGGTCAGGAGTTTGGGGGCTGCGTCTTCGTTGGTCAGGAGGTAAGTCAGCACCTCGAAGGCTTCGTCGGGGTTCTTGGTGCCTTTCCAGATGCGGAAGGTGTCGGCGTCCACACGACCGTGGACCTCGCCCTCGTACGCGGGCAGCGCGGCCAAGTCCCAGCTCTCACCCGCATCGGTGATGCAGCAGGTGTACCACATGTGGGTGATGGCCATGGCCACCTTGCCGCTGTTGAAAGCGTTGCCCGCGCCGAATTCAGGGCTGGAGACCACGGGATCGCTGGGGATGAATTTGTCCTTCCAGATGCCGTCGTAGTACCAATGCCAGGCTGCGCGCCAGGCGTCGGGAATCTGCGCGGTCTTGCCGTCCTCAGCCACCAGGCTGCCCGCCTTGAAGAAGGCGCCCATGTGGTTGGGATGCTGCCACTGGGGATAGTAGCCGTACTGGACCACATTCTCGGGATCGAATTCGTCCATGGTGGCGTCGTTGCCGTTGGCGTCCACGGTCAGGATCTTGCCGATCTCCCGGATGGTGTCCCAATTCCACTCCACCTCCGAACCGTCGGGCATGACGTACTTTTCGCCATACTTTTGAGGCGGATAGTTCAGGCCCGCCTCGTCGAACATCTCTTTCTGATAGAAGACGGCCGCGGGGAAGACGGCGAAGGGCAGCCCCACCTGGCCTTCTTCAGTCTGATAGAACTTGACCAGCTCTTCATTGAAGATGGAGGTGTCGAAGCCGGTTTTCTCGATGAGGGGCGCCAGGTCGAGCCATTGGCCGTAGAAGGCGTTGGAGCCGCCGATGCCCACCGGGCCAATGATGTCGGGACCATTGCCCGAGGCGATCTCGGTGGAGAGGGTGTCCCGGGCGCTGTCGTAGGGCACGACCTCCAGGATGAGTTCGATGTTGTCGTGGGTCTTGTTGAACTGCTCCACGACTTGCTGCTGCACTTCCTGCTGTTCGGGGTCCGTGCCGGTGCCCAGGCCGACAAACCAGCGGATCTGGACCTTTTCGCCCGCGGGCGCCTCTGCGGCGGGCGCCTCGGTGGGCTTGGCCTCGGCAGGAGCCTCGGTGGGCTGCGCCTCAGCAGGAGCCTCGGTGGGTTGGACCTGCGCCGGACCTTCGGTAGGGGGCGCTTGGGGCGCCTCTTCCTTGCCGCCGCACGCGGCCAGGGCCAGCACAGCCACCATCAACAGGGCGATCATGATGATGCTACGCTTTTTCATGTGCTTCTTCTCCTTGAATTAGAAGAGTGAAAGGATGGAAAAGAGGTGAAGGGTGTGAGTAATTCAGTATGTGAAACAGTCGAAGATTGAAGGCCTTTTTCGAACCGGCGCCTTGCCCGAGCCGTTCACCCGGCCCTCAACCGACAGAGCAGCCGCACGATTGTCGGATGACCACTTCGGTGGGGTAATGCAGTTGGAGAGGCGGTTGCTGGCCGTTGATCTGGGCGAAAAGGGCCTGGGCTGCGCCCGCGGCCGCGGCTTCGATGGGCGCGCGCACGGTGGTCAGGGGCGGCGCCATCAGTTTGGCGGAGGAAATATCATCGAAGCCCAGGACCGCGACCTCCTCGGGCACTTTTTTGCCCGCATTGCGCAGTGCAGCCATAACGCCCATGGCGGCTTCATCGTCCCCGGCAAAGACTGCGTCGAAATCCAGTCCCTCTAACAACCAGCTTTCGATGGTCTCCCGGGCGATGTCCGCGTCGAACCCGCCCATGCCCACCAGATCGCCATCGAAGGGAATTCCGTGCTTGGCCAGGGCTTCGCGATAGCCCTTTTCCCGCCATTCAGAATCCTCATTGCCTTCGG